>NZ_JWMB01000070.1:0-14362 GCF_000812445.1 Cupriavidus sp. SHE
ATCTCTTCACGAACAAGCGCGCGACGCGTATCAAGGTGCTGGTGTACCCTGCCTTGGCAACGCCTGGGCCGCGATGAGGCGATCACCGTGCTTTAGTCGTGGCTTGGTACAAGGGCCGAGCGTCCATTGGGGGCTGTGCCAATAGTTGGAGTGACGGGGAACTGGCAAGATTCGGAACATGAATCCCGCAATAAGGGCCGCTTCGTCTGGACCGACGGTATGACGGCCATCGCGACGCCGCTGTGCCGAGAGCAACTGGATGCGCTGGTGCTGGGACATCTGCCCAGGCAAGCTTGCTGGAGGAAGCCCTCGATGCAGACCTTGAGGCAATCGAAGCCGAGCTCGAAGCACTGACTCCTTCATCCAGGTCGGAGCCCAAGGACAAGCCGAAGCGCCAAGCACTTCCACCCCAATTGCCTCGCACTGAGATCCGTCACGAGCCGGAGTCCGAGACTTGCACATGCGGCTGCGCGCTCAAGCGCATTGGCGAAGACGTCAGCGAGAAGCTGGACTACACCCCTGGCGTGTTCACGGTCGAACGTCATATCCGGGGCAAGTGGGTATGCGGTCAATGTGAGACTCTCACCCAGGCACCCGTTCCTCCGCACGTCATCGACAAGGGCATCCCCACCGCCGGCCTGCTGGCGCATACGCTGGTGTCCAAGTTCGGCGACCATCTCCCTCTGTACCGGCAAGAACGCATCTACGCAAGCGCCGGCCTGGCGATCCCGCAATCGACGCTGGGCGCGTGGGTCGGCATCTGCGGCGTGCGTCTGCAACCGCTGGTGGATGCACTGCAGGCGGAGGTATTGACCCAGAGCGTACTGCATGCCGACGAGACACCAGTGCAGATGCTCTCGCCAGGCGACGGCAAGACGCATCGCGCCTACCTGTGGGCCTACGCACCGAGCCAACTCTCGTCATTACGTGCGGTGATCTATCAGTTTGCCCCCAGCCGCAGCGGCGAACATGCCCGCGCATTCCGGCGGGGCTGGCTGGGCAAGCTGGTATGTGACGACTTCTCGGGCTACAAGGCCAGCTTCGGCGGCGGCATCGTCGAGATTGGGTGCATGGCTCACGCGCGTCGTAAGTACTTTGAGTTGCACGACAAGCACAAGAGCGAATTGGCTGGCCAGGCGCTGCGCTTCATTGCTGGGCTCTACGAGATCGAGCGAGAGGTGCGGGACGCCGAGCCAGAACTACGCCTGGAAGCGCGACAGCAGCGGGCCAGACCAATCCTGGATGCGCTGCATCTCTGGCTTAGTGAACAAAGGCGGAGGGTGCCCGACGGCGCGGCCATCGCGCGTGCCATCGACTACAGCCTCAAACGCTGGGCGGCGCTCGTGCGCTACGTTGAGGATCCAGCCGTGCCCATCGATAACAATCATATCGAAGGGCAAATACGGCCTATCGCTCTTGGATGATCGAACTGGCTGTTCGCGGGCTCACTGCGCGCTGGCCAGCGCGCAGCCGCAGTCATGAGTCTGATCCAGTCGGCGAAGCTCAATGGGCATGATCCGTACGCCTACCTGAAAGACGTGCTTACGCGACTGCCGACTCAGAAGACCGCCGACATCGCGGAGCTCCTGCCACATCGCTGGACTGCTTCCGTCCTTCCTGCGTAGCCCCGTCGAGACGGGTTCACCGGGCGCTTACTGTCGAACTGAGCGCTGTGCGCGACAACCTGCGCCACGCCTCAATTTCGACCACGTCCATCTACTTGCATACCGATGACGTCAAGCGGGCCCGGCAATTCGGCCAGGCATTCGCTACCTGAATCTCTTATTAAGGAGGGTGCCGTGAGTACGGAACGCGAGAAGATGGCAGCGCTGGCCGTGACAGCGGTTTCAAGTCTGAGATGCAACACCAGTTCGTAATTTGTTGATCTCTTCGGCCATGGCTTCGGCGGGAGTGGCGAAGTCGAGAACCGCCCGAGGGCGATAATTCAGCGCCTTCGGGACTCCGTTCAAGTACCCCTGCGAGAAGACCGATAGATCGTCGCCTTTCGGTAGATACTCCCGAACCAGTCCGTTCATGTTCTCGTTGCTTGGCCTCTGCCACGGACTGTGCGGGTCGGCAAAGAACACTTCGGTACTGACTCGCCTGGTCAGCTCTGCGTGATGCGCCATCTCTTTGCCCTGGTCGTAGGTCAGGCTCTTGCGAAGCGCCAGCGGCACCCGACGGAACTTCTTGGTCAACGCCTCCAGCGCTGCCTCCGCCCCGCAACCGTCCATCTTCGCCAACACCACGAAGCGCGTCTTGCGTTCCACCAGCGTCGCCACTGCGCTGCGATTGCCCGCGCCCTTGATCAGGTCGCCTTCCCAATGCCCAGGCACCAGCCGCTCGAACACCTCCTCGGGCCGCTCGTGGATCGAGCGCATATCCTGCAGCTTGCCTCGGCGATCGTTCCCCGCGCCCCGTGAACGACGCTCCTTGTGGGCCTTACGCAGGCTGCCGATTAGCTCGCGGCGCAGCTCACCGCGCGGCGTGGCGTAGATCACGCAGTAGATCGTCTCGTGGGACACATGGAACTCCGGCTGGTGGGCATACATGCGCCGGAGTCTGCCTGCAATCTGTTGCGGTGAATAGCCCACGCGCAGCCATGCTCTCACCAGCTTCAGCAGCGCCGTGCCTGCTGCCAGCTTGCGCGGCCCACGTCGACGCCTTCTCAGCGCCATACCCTGCGCGCTCGCAGCATCGTAGGAACGATGACCTCCGGCCCGGGCAACCTCGCGTGAAATAGTCGACGGACTTCGCCCCGCCACTCTCGCGACCTGACGCAGGCTGCACCCCTCGTTTAGCAGGCGATGACTACAGTTACGCTCTTCGATACCCAGTTGACTGTAGCTTTGTCCCATCCCAACACCCTAACATCAGGGTGTTGCACTTCATTCTAGAGACCGCCCCCTATAGGTGCTGCGCTACCCGGCACCGCCGCAACGATGGAAGGCATGGACATGACGCCGTCGGCGGGTGCAAAGAAGGCGCCTCAGCCTGTGCCCGCGGAAGTGCGGAAGATTGACGCGGCAACTGGAAAAATCACACTCAAGCATGGTCCCATCGCCAACCTGGGCATGTCTGCCATGACCATGGCTTTCCCGGTCAAGGACCCGGCCATGCTAAAGGGGCTGAAGGAAGGAGACCAGGTCTCGGCGACGTTCGATTCTGTCGACGGCAAGGCCACCGTTGTGGACCTGCGGAAATAGACTCGCTGTTGGCGGTCAAACGGTTTAGCTATAAAGGCTGCCGGAATGGCCGGCACGTCAGACGAAACAACCTGACAGGCCGGCCTCCACTTATCAGCTTAGGAGAAAGCCGTTCCGTATGGGAAGTTCCATCGGCTCAAAGACCTGTAAATGAGGTCATGCTGTACGCCAGGTCGACGGTACTGTCTGCACGCTTGTCGCATTCGGTGGTAGGCGGTGCGCGTAGCGTGCAATCGGAAAATCGAAAGTACCGCGCAAGTTGATACCTTCCAGACGAGTCGGAGCGATCTGGCGCAGGTCTTCGGCACGCATGGATTCTCCTCCGATGGCCTCTATCGCCTCTAGAGCCTCCTGCATGTGCAGCGTGTTCCAAGCCATCACGGCATTGGTCAACAGCGTCAACGAAGACGAGACCGCTGCCAGCGACGCATCGTGCCGAGCTAGTTCCAAGGGGATTTTTCCATAGTGGATGGCCCGCTGGACGGTGTGCACCGCCTCGCCGCGATTCAAGGCATGCTGCATCTCCTGGCGGAACGCGGTGTTGGTGAAATAGTCGACGAGGAAAATCGTACGGAATAGCCGTCCCAGGTGCACACCCGCCTCATACACGTGTTGCCCCCTTGCCGCCGCGCCAAAACGTGTAAGCGCCTGCACCGCCGTGCATTGGCCGGTCTGGACCGATGCCGCAATCCTGACCAGTTCATCCCAGGCAAGTTCGATCAATACCAGACGGACATCGGCGTCCGCTACTGCGGCCAGTTCTGGCGGCACTGCATGGCCTTTGGGTACATGCAGCCGGCGATCACGCAGATGAGAGAGTCGCGGGCAGAGATCGAAGCCGAGCAGCCGTGACAGACTCATGGCGAAGTCGGTGTAGCCGTGGGTATCAACGGCGAGCTGCGTTACGTCTTCCCCGCCATTCTGGCGAATCACGCCCTCGATGGCGGCGCCGGCTTGTCTCTCATTCAGGAGGATTGGCTGGTCGTAGAAAATGCCCCACCGGTCGCGGACATGGGTGTACATCCCAATCGAAGCGGTACGCCGACGTGGGTCAGCCCGCGCTTGCCAGACCGAGCGCGTCGTCTCCAGCGACATCATGTCGGAAGACGCCAACTCGGCGCGCCCCCAATGCCGGGCGATGGGATGCTGATGCATGAAAGCAAGCACTGAATCAGCGGCTTTACGCAGTTTCCGCTCGTCCGCGATACGATCGCATCATCTGACGAATCGCGCTTGGTGAAAGTTCCGGCACCATGCGAGCGAGGTCCGTCGCAGACATCGAGGTCCCGTGCGCGAGCACAGCGGCGTAGACCATGAGCAGCTCACTGCGAGAATACGGTTCTCGCCCCAGCAGAAGCCAACTGAAATGAGTGTGGCTGTCGATTTCCAGAAGAATTTCAGGCAGTTGTCCGTCTGGGTGCCGGTCAAATAGCGCACGCCGCAGGGCCTCAACCGAAGCTTCGGGCCGCTTCGCCTTTAATGGATCAACATGGATGGCGCTATCGATCCTTAGCTCGCCCCGCACGGCGGCATCGCGCAGCCGGGCGAGCCCCGCGTCGAGGTGCTCGACCACAGGTTCCAAAAATGCTCTTGCGTCCTGCGGCAGTTTGAGATGGCCATAGAAGTGGTTGCGCCGCGCCTGCCAATCCTGGCCGGAAATCAGCATGGTTGCTTGGCTGCGGAAGGCGAAGCTGTGATCCAGGAATACCGAGCCATTGCGTAGCGCCACCCGCAGGGCAAACAGCGTTCCCCATTCGAAGGCGGCCAGCGCTCGCTTACGGTCCTGCCCCTCCAGTACTGGCTGCCAGGCTCGCCCGAAGCGCACGGCAACCCGATTTGGTAGCCAATTAGCCTTCCGCGCATAGAGATTGTGCAAGATCTCCATTGCCTCTATCACTGGATGGGCGGACTGCGTGGCGAATGGCAGCTGGACCAGCCTGCCCAGCATGGCTCTCGCAAGCCGATGCCGCAACAGCAGTTGCTCTCGAATCATGCTGGCACGGCTTCGCAGGCGATGCTGGCTCGTTGCGGCGTCGGCCAAAGCATCCAATTGTTGGCAGAGCGTTTCTCGTGTGAGCGTGTCATCAGCGATGAGCCCTTTGACGGCTGCCGCAAATTCTCGCAGCTTGATTTCTGGATCCGGCCGGCCAGCGTCAATGAGCCGTCCTGCGTCGTTGACGGATTTGCGGATCCAGTGGCGCAGCATGGACGACATCTGGTCCGTGGCAGCACACAAGGCATAGCGCAAGAAGCAAGCAGACTCCAAGCGGCGGGATTGCTGCACCATGCGTTTGCTGACCGAGGCCGGTCGATTGGCGCAACGTCTCGCGTAGTGCCGTACCACCGCCTCATTGCAGACGGCCGGCCAGCGATGTTGGACGCCCAACTTGTACAGCCGCTCGATCTTGTCAAACAGCTCCCCCATTTGATGCGTGGAGCTGCGCAATGGAACCGCCCACAGCCATTGCTGCAGACTTGCTTGATTGCCTTCCGGACGAGGTAGCAATGCCCCCCAAGCGTCAAGCGATGCCTCGCCATATGCGAGCACCAACGCGTCAGTCAATGCCGCCTCGGAAACCTCCACGGCCTGGCTAATGAGGCGTTTCAGCGCACGGTCATGCGGGATCAGAACACGATGCTCGTACAGCCACCGCTTGAGCTCGTGCAGCATGTCACTGCGACTAGGTTGTCCCGCTAAGCGCTCTTTGAGCCAACGCGTCACGTAGCGTCGCTGATGCTCAGCCATCGGGCTGAAACCGAGCGCCTGATAGGCGAGCATCTGATGGTCCACCAGCGTGTCGGTGCGCCGGTCATAGAGGGCGCTCAGCGTGCCCATATCCGGTGGCGTGATGCCGAGTTGGGCGCCAACATATGCCCAGAGAAATTTCGGAACCTGCTTGGAGGCGTCAAGGGTGCGGCCCGTCATACGCACAAAGCCGATGTGGACGGCGCAGGCCAGCCGGTACAGCTGGCTGCGCCGTGCGTCGATCAGGGCGCGCTCCTTGGGAGAGAAAGTGAAGAAAGTGGCTAGCTCGAACTCGCTGAGCTCGCGCGGCATCTGTCGCATGCCGAGATACGCCAGTTGCCAGTGATCCATCGCGCTTTTCTCCCAAGCGGTAGACGGACCGCCGAGATTAACGGCAAGGACACGGAGACGCAATGAGCTGCCTGATACGTGCCTCGTGCGCCACGTATGACATTCAAAATCTTGAGTCAGTAACCCATTGATTTACATGACTATCGTGTTGGCCATTGCCCGGAAACCCGCATGAATACTCTGGGTCGCTATCCCGGCAAACTGCAGCAATATCAAGGGCACCCCTGATGGCCGAGTTTGCTCGCTATCGTGCGTTCCACGGCCTGCTGCCGATGCCGGCGCCCGGTGAGCTGAGCCCGGCCATCCTGAGCGTTGCCGGCGACGCGCAGCGGCACCTCACGCCGACAGCGGTCTATCTGATCGCGAAGGAAGTGTTCCGGCGGGCGGCCGCCGTGTTAGAGACGAGCGATCCGGTCGGCGCGGCGACGCTGGCGCGTGCCTCGACGCACTGGCTGCGCCATTCCGCGGCTTCGCACCAGGCCGACGCCGGCACCGATATCCGCTTTATCCAGAAGAACCTGCGGCATGCGTCGATTGAGACGACTGGCATCTACCTGCACGCCGAAGACGACCGACGCCATGCGCACACCGTGGGCGAGCAACAGGGTCAACCATTCACCGCGCCCGCTTCGCCACAGTAGGCGCTTATCGTCCCTGTCATTTGTGAGGCGCTCTGCCCCACCGGCTTGCGCTGGCGGCGCGCCGACGCCGGCATGCGCACCTACCAAAGCGCCGCGCTTGCGCAACTACCTACAGGCGTAGGCACCGTCGTTGCCCCAACGCCGCCTCATCGATCGCGCGCGCCAAAGCTCGTGTCGGAACCCATTGGCCCCCTTGCGCAATGAATCGCGCGGACGCGTCAACGACGGGTTGCTTGCTCTCATCCACGGATGCGGCGAAGACGGGGGCAACGACCGACTCCGCGAGCGCAAATTGCTGCTTTTCGAATGCCCCTGGATCGAGGCAACCTTCGGCATCGAACGTGAGAATGGAAAACGTCGTTCGAACGACGCGCACTGGCTCTCTGGCCACCAGTTCGACGACCACATCGGCCATGCGTGCGCGTTGCCCGGCAAAAGTGGACAAGCAGTGGTTGGCCGGCTCCCGCAACATCCGCTGGAATTTGGTGGTTGGCAGCTGCCAGAGAGTATCGTCACGGGCAATGAGAAACTTTCGGCAAGAAAACCCCATAGCTGCCCCCATGGACTTTGAGATTCCACAATGTCTCGTCCCGCTCGGACGGTTCTCCCCGCACATCGTACACCGAGAGCATGACCGGGACTTGCGCTGTGACGAAGGTCGCTTCCCGGCCAGAAGCCCCCCTGGCTCCCTCGCATGAAAGCCGCCATTCCGTGCCGTTTTCGCCCCCGATGTCGCGCGTCGCCTGCCAACGAAATCATGCAAGTTTTGGGTTGTAGGGCGGCGCCTCGCGCCAGACGTCGTTGCAAATCAGCCAAATACACTGGCATCATGGGTGTTCGGCTACTGTCTCTTATGCGGTTGCGACCATGCTCCACGACCAGATCGTTGACATCCTCCTGAGTAGGGCGTCCACTCCCGAACAACTGAGTGCGCCGAGCTGTCCAGGCGTGTATGCATTCTTTCTCAATTGCCAAGATGCGATCGCCCCTTTTGAGGTGCCGACCAACGGGCTTATCTACATTGGCAAGTCGGCGAATCTGGCACAGCGCGAGTTCGACGCAACCTGAGTTCGAACAACACGGGCTTCTCGACGGTGCGGCGCTCGATTGGCGCGATCCTCCATTGCAAGGAATAGTAGTGGCTACGCCGTGGAATTTGCTCGGATTTGCCCGCCGCGACGCCGCGTAGCCACGATCAAGCAGACCGCACCGACCGTGATCGCCACGTCGGCCAGGTTGAATGCAGGCCAATGTGTCCCTCGCCAGTGGAAATCGAGGAAATCCACCACAGCTCCCCGCAAGAGGCGATCTGCAGCGTTACCCAACGCACCACCCAAGATCAAGCAATAGCCAGCCGCCTCCCATCTCGGCGCGCCCCTGCGAAGCTGGTCAATTAGCCACAGCGAAATGCACATCGCAAGCGCGGCAAAACCGACACGCGCCCAGACGCCAGCGCCCGCCAGCAGGCTAAACGCCGCACCGTTGTTCCTGACATGCACAAGATTGAAAAATGGGGTAATGCCGACTTGCTCGCCATACCCAAAGAGCTGTGAGATGACGGTCTTTGCAAGTTGATCGCCTAGTAGCACCGCGGCTGCCAAGGCGTACCAGGCACCGCTTGCACGCGTCGCCATTGTCCTGATTGCGCCCGGCAGCATCCTCACCAGGAAGCCAGCGAGCATCAGGCTAACGGTGGCGATCCCCCAGCCGGCCAGCACATCGGCGGGGAAGTGCATGCCTGCAGCAATGCGCGACCAGCCGACCAGCACGACATAGACAATCAAAGCCAGTCTCCGGCGAATGCCCAGCAGCGGCCACAACGCCCCGGCAACCAGTGCGGCGTACGTGGAGTGGCCGCTCGGTAGGCTGTAGCGCTCCTCCACCGTGCCGAGCACATGATCCAACTGGCCAAACACTGCCGCCGGGCGCGGGAAATCGAGCCCGAGCTTCAAGCATGAGGCGATTGCAAATGCGATCCCGAAGCCGACTACAAATTGAAGAAGCTGACAGCGAATCGCCATGGTGCGCCTAGCCTCTGCCGTTGAACTTGACCATGCCCACAGCCCAAGCACGACCACGGGCGCTGTCCAGTAGTTGCCCAGGACATTGCTGAAGAGCCAGGCAAGCGGCATCAGGAACGCCGGCGTGGCCGCGTTGATAAGCTGAAAGAGTGCACCGTTCAAGCCGCCCCAGTCGTAAAAAATGGCCTTCCAGCTCATCGACGCAACAGCCTCAATCCATTGCCGACCACCAGCAGGCTGGCGCCCATGTCGGCGAACACGGCCATCCACATCGTGGCCTGGCCAGTGAAGGTGAGCACCAGGAACACCGCCTTGATGCCGAGCGCCAGAGCGATGTTCTGCTTCAGGACGCTGGCGGTGGCACGGGACAGCCGCACGAACGTCGGCAGCTTGCGCAGATCGTCGTCCATCAACGCCACGTCGGCAGTTTCGATCGCCGTGTCGGTTCCTGCCGCGCCCATCGCAAAGCCAATGTCCGCTCGCGCCAACGCCGGCGCATCGTTAATGCCGTCGCCCACCATGCCAGTCTTCCCGTCCGTTGACAGTTGTTCGACTTCCCGCAGCTTGTCTTCGGGCAGCAGATTGCCCCGACTGCGGTCAATGCCGACCTGGCCAGCAATTGCCGTGGCGGTATGCGGATTGTCGCCCGTCAGCATCATCGTTTTGACACCCAAGGTGTGCAAATCGGCAATGGCTTGACGGCTATTCTCCTTCACTGTGTCGGCCACTGCGAACAACGCCTGCACCCCCTCTGGTCCGACCAGCATTACAACGGTCTTGCCTTCGGCCTCAAGCGCAGCGAGCCGCGATTCGAGTTCTGGCGAACAGACGCCCAGTTCCTCGACCAGCCGGTGGTTGCCCAGATGGTAGGAGTGGTCATCGACGCTGCCACGCACCCCACGGCCAGGCAATGCCGCGAAATCGGCGACGTCGCAAGGTATCAATCCTTCACCTTCGGCGGCGCGCGCCACCGCCAGGGACACTGGGTGATCCGAGCGGGCAGCCAGGCTCGCAGCCAGCAGCCTGGATGTGGCCGGATTGGCGTCGCCCCACACCACGAAATCGGTCAGGGCGGGCTTGCCGTGCGTGATGGTGCCAGTCTTGTCCAAGGCCAACCACTTCAGCTTGCGCCCCTCTTCCAGATAGACGCCGCCTTTGATGAGGATGCCATGCCGCGCGGCCGCGGCCAGGCCGCTGACAATGCTCACCGGCGTGGAAATCACCAGAGCGCAGGGGCAGGCGATCACCAGCAGGACCAGGGCCTTGTAGATCCAGTCCAGCCACGGTCCACCGAACACCAACGGGGGTAGAACCGCCACCGCCAAGGCCACGGCGAATACGACGGGTGTGTAGAGGCGGGCAAACTGGTCGACGAAGCGCTGCGTCGGTGCGCGGCTTCCCTGGGCCGCTTCGACGGCGTGAATGATGCGCGCCAATGTTGACGCGTTGGCTGCCGCCGTGACGCGGAATTCGAATGAGCCGGACTCGTTGATCGTGCCAGCGAACACAGGATCGCCCTCGATCTTTTCGACCGGCAGGCTCTCGCCGGTAATCGGTGCCTGGTTGACGGTGGAGCGCCCCTCAATGACCTGACCGTCGAGGGCGATGCGTTCACCAGGTTTGACTCGAATCCGGCTACCAACTGCGACGGCCTTGGCATCCACCTCGGCCCAACTGCCGTCAGCTTGCTGAATCAGTGCGGTATCCGGTGCGAGATCCATCAGGCCGCGAATGGCGTTGCGGGCGCGATCCAGCGACTTGGCCTCGATGACTTCGGCCAGCGCAAAAAGCACCATCACCATCGCCGCCTCGGGCCAATGACCAATCAGCATGGCGCCAGTGACCGCAATGGACATCAGCGCATTCATGTTCAGGTTGCGATTCCTGAGCGCGATCCAGCCCCTCTTATAGGTGGTGAGGCCACCAGTGAAGATGGCCGCCAGCGCCAGCGCGACCACGCCCCAATGGTTGCCACCATGGAGCCAGTACACGACCTCCGCCAGCGTCGCGGCCACCCCTGACACCGCAAGCGGCCACCAGTTCGTGCGCGCGGGCCCCGGTGCCTCGGCCGCTGCGGGGGCACCGGCGCTGCGCACTTCGGCGTCGAAGCCGAGTGATTTCAGGGCTGTAAGCACGTGGGATAGCGTGTCAGCCGCATGCCAGACGTGCAGCGTCCGCTGCACCAGATTGAACTCGAGGCTGGCGACGCCAGGTATGCCGGCAAGCTTGCTGCGAATCAGCGCCTCCTCGGTCGGGCAATCCATCTGGTGGATGGCCAGTACCGTATTTTGCAGGGGCGTTGCTTCGTCCATGCGAACCGCCCGCATCCCGATGGCCGATAGCGCCTCCTCGATAGGGCCCGGTGACGCCATCTGGTGGCTAACGGCTAGCGTTCGCTGCATCAAATTGAACTCAAGTCCTCCCACGCCGGGCAGTTTCGCGAGCTTGTCGCGAATCAGCGCCTCTTCGGTCGGACAGTCCATGTTTTCGATTCGGTAGCGCGCCTGCTTCAGCCCCGCGCCAACCGTGCTCGGTTCTGGGTTGCGCGTCGCAACGGAAGCGCAGCCACATCCCTTCGAGCCACATTCGCTCATGGCAACCCCTTGTGTGTATTCATCTCGCGTTGCCGATTTAACACCCTCTAGTTACTATAGAGTCAAGACATCTCCCATCCGACGCCATGAATATCCAGATCGGCGAGCTTGCCAAGCGCACCGCATGCCCGGTGGTGACCATTCGCTTCTACGAACAAGAAGGGCTGTTGCCGCCGCCGGGCCGCAGCCGGGGGAATTTTCGCCTGTATGGCGAGGAGCACGTGGAGCGCTTGCAGTTCATTCGTCACTGCCGGTCTCTGGATATGCCGTTGAGCGACGTACGGACCTTATTGAGTTACCGGAAGCGGCCCGACCAGGATTGCGGTGAAGTCAATATGCTCTTGGATGAGCACATCCGTCAGGTCGAATCTCGGATCGGAGCTTTGCTCGAACTGAAGCACCATTTGGTGGAACTGCGCGAAGCCTGTTCTGGTGCCAGGCCCGCCCAATCGTGCGGGATTCTGCAGGGACTGTCGGACTGCGTGTGTGATACGCGGGGGACCACCGCCCATCCAAGCGACTAGGTGGGCATCCCTGGCGCCGTACTTCGTCTCCTGCATTTGGATAGTGGCATCGTGCCGGCAAATAGAATTACAATCATTCGCATTTGTACGCGAAATCGCTGTTCTGCCGGTAAGGCCTCCCATGCAAGCCCTGCGTCTCCTTTCGATTGTTCTGCTCTCTCTGTTCGTGACGGTCTCGACCGCACAGGCAGATCCTCTCGCCACGCAAGACAAGGCCAAGCAAATCTGGCAAGTACTGGACTACCTTGCTGTCGACTATGGCCGGTCCGTCAAGGATGGCCACGTCGCCAACGAAGCCGAGTATGCCGAGATGCAGGAGTTCGCGCAGGCCGCTGAACGGCAGCTAACCGAGTTGCCGCCGACGCCAGCCGCGCCAGAGTTGGCCAAGGAAGCGGCGGCGTTGCGCGCATCCATTGCAGAAAAGGCCCCGCCCGAATCAGTCGGCGAGCAAGCTCGCAAACTGGCCGGCGGACTCCTCGCAGCCTATCCGGTCCCGATGGCCCCCGGCAAGCTGCCCGATCTGCAACAAGGGGCAAAGCTGTATCAAAGCCAATGTGCTTCGTGCCACGGCGTTTCCGGGCACGCGGACGGCCCACTAGCTGCAAAGCTGAGCCCGCCACCGATCGCCCTGGCTGATCACGAGCGCGCCCAGGAGCGCAGCGTCTTTGCCCTACAGCAAATCATCACGCGCGGGGTAGAAGGGACGTCGATGCCGGCATTTGCTCAACTCTCGGACGAGGAACGCTGGGCGCTCGCCTATTTTGCCTCGACCCTTTCGTATTCGGATGCCGACCGCCAGGCCGGCGCCAAGCTGTGGACCTCTCAACCGGCTCTCCACGCAGCCGTGCCCACGCTGGCCTTGTTAAGCCAGACCTCCGAGGCTGCGCTCGCCAAGACCGTCGGGGCGGATGCCGCTCGCCAACTGACCGCGTACCTCAGGAGCACGCCGGGCTCGGTCACCGCGTCAAGCACCGACAGCCTGATGATCGCCAGAGACAAGCTGAAGGAAAGCTTGGCCACCCTGGACAAGGGCGACAGGCAGTTGGCTTCGCGGCTGGCGTTGTCTGCCTATCTCGACGGCTTCGAGCCCGTCGAGCCGGCGCTGGCTGCCAAGAACCAGGCGCTGTTCCAGGATATCGAGAAGACGATGGGGCTCTATCGCAATGCTGTGACAGCGGGCCAGGTGGAACGCGCCCATGAAATTGCGCAGAAGTTGCAATCGCAGCTTGACGACGCACAGGAGGCGCTGGGCGGCACCAATGACGCCATATCGACCTTCCTCGGCGCCCTGACAATCCTGCTACGAGAAGGGCTTGAAGCCCTGTTGGTGGTCGTCGCGATGATGGCGTTCCTGAAGAAAGCGGATCGCACCGATGTCCTGCCCTACGTGCATGCAGGCTGGGTTACTGCGCTGGCGGCCGGTGGGCTGACCTGGGCGGTAGCCACCTATGTCGTCGACCTGAGTGGCGCCAGTCGCGAGATGACGGAAGGTTTTTCCGCAGTGTTTGCCGCAATCGTGTTGCTTGGCGTGGGCATGTGGATGCACCAGAAGAGTCTTGCGGGTCGCTGGCAGGCCTATGTGAAGGCGAAGCTGTCCTCGGCATTGAACAAGAAATCAGCGCTGATGCTGTTCCTGCTGTCGTTCGTGACCGTCTATCGAGAAGTGTTTGAAACAGTCCTCTTTTACGCTGCCCTGTGGACAGAGGGCAACGGTGTATTTTTGCTCGCAGGACTTGCGTCGGGTATCGCCATCCTGGCCGCGATCGCCATCGTGCTCCTGCGCTCCACGGCGCGCCTGCCGATTGGTCAGTTCTTTGCCTTCAGCTCAGCATTGGTCGGCGTGTTGGCGGTCGTTCTGATTGGTAAAGGCATAGCTGCGCTTCAGAAAGTCGGCTTCCTACAAGTTACGCCGATCTCCATGCCTCGTATCGACGTCCTGGGCATTTATCCGTCCGTCCAGACCGTCGTAGCGCAAGTCCTGATTCTGCTCATTATCGCCGCAAGCGTCGTCTACAATTTGCGGTCGCACCGGCCATCTACCCAGGTGTAACGCCGCCAATGCGGCTCCGCGCTGGGGAGAACCGTCTCCTCGGCTCGGCTTGCCTGCCGTGGGCCGTGGAGCGCCTCACCGGCGTAACATCTCGCCAATTCTGGCGCCTCCCCGATAGCAAGCGAGCGCGAGGTGCCCCTAAACTGGGTGAATTCATTCGAGCGCCCGATTTAACCGTGCGGCTCCCGTGCGTCTTGCATGGGCTCAAGCATCGTCCCGGCGTCAACCT
>NZ_JWMB01000071.1:0-10879 GCF_000812445.1 Cupriavidus sp. SHE
ACGAATCCTCCATCGAGACCAGGCACGGCCTTCTGCCGGCGCAGCGCGGCGGTGAAGACGTCCTTCCATTCGTCGGTGGTCAGCTTCTGGCCGTGCCATTCGACCTGCTTCGAGACGTCCGACAGCATCGGCCACAGCTTCGCGTTCTGGTCGAGCGTCCGGGTCGGCTCGCAGATGGTGACGACATAGCCGTCGGGAGCTCCGCGAATCGCCAGCTCGGCGCCAGCGCGCGCCTGCCGGTGGGACAGGATGAAGATGCGCTTGTCGCTCATACCGGCCTCGCCAGACGGACGCCATTCCAGCGCATGCAGCTCGACGAGCGGTGGCCAAAGCCGCCGCAGCGAATGCAGTACCCATTCCAGTCACTTCGCATTTCAGTCTCCTTCCGGTGCCGGCACAGTGCGCAGCTCTTCGATCTTCGGAAGCCGCTCGTCGCGGTCCATCTGCACCAGGCTCATGAGCAGCACGCCGAAGCACGTGCCGGCGATAAAGACGGCGATGCAGATGATCACCACGTGCTCAAAGGCCAGATTCATGGTTGCTCCCTTGTGAGTTGAAATTCAGCTTTCCTGCATCCATCACGCGGCCTCCGCTGGGTCGTTGGTGATCATCACGTGCCGCATGGTCGGCAGACGGATGTCCGCCGGCCGGATACCCCAGACTTCCAGCAGCGCCGCGAAGGGGCCGGTTGGCCGGCGCCGAGCCACCATCGGGTTGTGCGTCTGCACCTTCGGCTGGTAGGCCTGCATGGCGGCCAGGTCGACGCACGACCATTCGATGGGAGCCGTGCCGGCGGAAGCGCGCTCGAGCTCGCGCGGCTGGATCAGTCCGCGCTTGCGCATCGCCTTGAGGCCTTCGCTGACGCCCTGCCGCGTGAAGCCGTATTGGGTGGCGAAACGCGTGGCGACGACCTTCTCGCCGCGGAGAAAGACGCCACGCAGGACCTGCTGCAGGGATTGCGGTTGTTCGAGGATGCCCATCAGCTTTCCTCCCGCTGCGCGTACTCGAGCAGCGCCAGCGCATCGGCATGGTTGTCGTCGACGACGCGGTGGCCGCGCTGGCGCATGGCTGCCACCATGGCGTCCTTGTTGGCGTTGCCCTTCCCCGTCGCCGACTTCTTGATGACGGGCACCGGCACGCCGACCAAACGGATGCGGTTGCGATCGGCCCACGCCTGCAGGTGCGCCTCGAAGCCGCCGTACACGTGCGCGGCCTGCACCGCGGTGTGCCGGAGCACCAGCTCGTAGTACACGGCATGGATCTCGCCGGCCTGGCGCGCGCGCTCACCGAGCCACGCTGCGAACTTGAGCCAGCGCTGGCCGGGACCGTCGAGGCGCTTGGGCGCAAACGACTCGCTGCCGCTGTGCAGCTTCCCGTCGCGCAGGCCCAGCGCCCAGCCCGTAGTGGTGCCGATGTCGATGGCCAGAATGTTCAGATTGCAGGTGGGCGTACCTACTTCTGCGAGCGCGATGTCCGTTTTCGGCGCCTCATTTGAGGTCGAAATATCGGAAGCGACGATCTCTTCGAACAGGTCGGTCATGGATGCCTCACAGTTCCGCAGCGATGCCGCGTTTGCGGACGGCCGGGCCGTGACTCAGCATCGGCAGCGGCCCAGTCCATTCATCGAACTTCGTGACCGGCCCCTTGTAGAGCAACGGCACGTCGCAAAGCGCGCCATTCCGGTTCTTACGGATCAGAACCTCGGCGTAACCCTTCAGGTCCGAGTTGTTCGGGTCGTACATCTCCGGGCGGTGCACGAACATCACCACGTCCGCGTCCTGCTCGATATCGCCCGAGTCGCGCAGGTCGGACAGAATCGGCTTCCGGTCAGGGCGCTCTTCGTTCTTCCGGCTGAGCTGCGCGAGCGCGACGACGGGGATCCCCAGCTCCTTGGCCAGCGACTTCAGGCCGCGCGAGTACGCGCCGATCTGCTGCGTGCGCATCTTTTCCTCGCCGCCAGACATCAGGCCAAGGTAGTCGACGATCAGCACGTCGAGGCCATGCTTGCGCTTGTGCGCCTTGGCTTTGGTCTTAACATCGAGCAGCGACATGGCCGGCGTGTCATCGATGGCGAAACGCATGCCGCCCAGGTTCTGGACTGCCCAAGTCAGGCGCGGCCAGTCCGCGTCCTGCAGGCGCCCAGACAGCAGCGCCGACAGGTTGATGCCGCCGCGATTGGCCAGCGCGCGGGCAACGATCTCGGAATCGGACATCTCCATCGAATCCAGCAGCACGCTGCGACCGGCGTGTGCGATGTTCAGCCCGAGGTCGGTGGTCAGCGCTGTCTTGCCCATCGACGGGCGGCCGGCCACGATCACCAGGTTGCCGTCATGGAGACCGCCGTTCAGTGCACGGTCAAGGGCATCAATGCCGGTCGAAATGCCGGGTTCAATCCGGCTGTGATAGCGCTCGTCGACCTGCTCGACAACCGGCACCAGCAGCTCGGCGATCATCTTCGGCTCGCTGCGCACGCCGACCGACGCCAGTTGGGCGAGCAGCGACTGCGCCTTGTCGACGACTTCTGCGCCCTTCATCGGGCTCGGCGTCTCAACGAGCTCGAGTACCTTGCGCGCAGCTGTAGCGGTCTCCCGGAGCAGCGCGCGGTCGCGCACGATCTCGGCGTAGCGGCTGACGTTCGCAGCGCTCGGCGTGCTCTGCGCGACGGCGTTCAGGTACTGCAGGCCCCCGGCACGTTCTGCCTGTGCATTGGACTGGAGCATTTCGAAGACCGTGATCACATCGGCCGGCTTGTTCGCCGAGACCAGGCGGATCACCGCAGAGAAGATCAGCCGGTGATCGTCGCGGTAGAAGTGCGCGGCTTCCAGCCCGTTCAGGCGGTCGATTGCATCGTTGTCGAGCAGCAGGCCGCCCAGCACGGCCTGCTCGGCCTCGACGCTGTAAAGCGCCCGGGCCTGTGGAAAATCATCGATCGCGTTCATGCGGCATCCTCGTTGTGGTACCGCTCTTCGCGGATCTTGGTGAAGTTCTCGGCCTTGACGATCCAGTCGAGGCTGACAAGGAAGGGCTTGCGGCCTTCCTGGGTCTTAGCCCGACCGGTGAGGAACTTGGATTGCGAGACGTACGTGAAGAAGGTCCGCCAGTACTCGAGGTTCTGGCGCTTCGGGTCCTCATTCCATCGGCCACGCAGTGCCTGCTGCCTGCTGGGCGTCCAGTCACGGATGGACGGACACATCGGCAGGATCTCGTGGTAGAGCGCGATGATTTCCTGATGCGGGCATTCAGGACGAGCAGCCTTCGACTTCGACTGCACCGCGTCGCCCAGCGTGAAGTCGTCAGCGGGGTCGCTGTCGACAACTACTCCGTTAGGAGTAGTAGAAGAAGACTCTTCTCTTCTCTCCTCTCCTCTAGTCCCGTTTTTGTCCGCTTCTGATGCGGACAAACGTCCGGCTCGTTTGCGGTCACTATCCTGTGCTCGACGTTTCGCTGACTGGCCGTTGTGCTTGTCAAACTCAGGCAGGACAAGGCCTCCCGGGCAATCTTCCAGCCAACCAACCGTCTGCATCGCAGTAGCGAAGCCTTGCCAGCCGATCAGATCGTCGACCGTCGCCAAGCTGTAACCTTCGAGTTGCCCGTCAGTTGAGTGCGCATCGAACAGACACCAAACGGACATCAGTCCGCCAACTGTCCTAAATCTGTCCGCTTTCAATGCGGACGAAATGCGGACAACTTTCGGATGCGTGAAGAGGTCGGTCCGCATCTTGATCCAGTCACCAGCCATTACCGCGAGCCCCCCGCCGTCTTCAGGTATTCAGCGATCGCCTGCTTCAGTTCGGCGCACAGCTGTACGCGCACGGCGCGCGATTCAGCGACAGTCATGCGGTGGCAAAGCTCGTCGATGTGGGCGTGCTGGCGGGCTTCGGTGGTCAGCGGCGCGGTATTGAGAGCGCGCCGGCGAGTGCCGCGCGTCTTGGCCCGCTGTGGGCCAGTGAGCTGTTCCATGATTCCCCCGGGATTTCCGGTAAATGCTTTCGTTACTACGTCCGTGGTGCCTTTGACGGGCACTCGCGGATCAAGCCGCTGCCTTCCCCAAGATGCGTGCCCTCAGCTCTGCAGCCTTTCGCTCCGCTTCGTGCAACTCGCGCAGGTCATCGCAGAACATCAGGTCACGCTGGTACGCGATCCACTGGGTCAGAAGCGTGTGCCCCACCAAACATTCGAACCGCGCGATCGCAGTGATCGGCAGATGCCACACTTTCCCGGAACCATCCTTCCCGTTCTTGATCTTGCTGAACTGAGACGGAGAGAGGCCCAGGTAGCCGGCATAGGTCTTTTCCATGAACTTGTACCGGCTCAGTTCAATGGCTTTGCGAATTAGCGACGACTCATCGCCGATGGCCGCCACAATTTCCTGATCAACCGATTGAGGACGTTCCATAAGGCACATCAGAGGAATTTCCAGTTGAGTGGCATCACTTGATAGTTGAATGGACACTTGCGCCTCGCCTAAAAAAGAAGGCATCAACCCGATGCCCACGGCCCCGCGTAATGCGATACCTACTTTCGAATCTTCTTCTTTGCCCCGCGACTCGATGTGCCGACTGGCGGCTGAGCGTCGTCGCTGGCGTCCTGGCTATGGGTAAGTTCTTTCAGGAAAAGAGACGGGTGAGCGAGCTTTACGGAGGGCGGAACTCCTCTTACCCTCCAGTTGTGGACTCGCTGGATCCCGCCCCGCTTGAGGTCGTAACCCAGCAGCTTTGCGACTTGGGCTGGACCCCCAAGGCTCTCGATGAGTTGCCAGTCAGCGTGGACGGCGGTCGGTTTCGCGTTCATGGCCTTATTAAACATGATGTTTAATTGGAAGTCAAACGCCACGTTTATCAACAGAACGTTTACTCGTGAGAACATCCGCGCCATGCACGAAACCATGGTTCGCCTCTATGAGGCAGCGAAGACACTTAAGGGGCTAGAAACGCCTACCGATGTGGCGCGAGCACTCAATCAGTCGCAGCAGACCGTCAATAACTGGGAACGAAGAGGCATTTCCCAGGGCGGAATGCTTAAGGCCCAAGCTGAGATTGGATGCAGCGCTACTTGGCTGCAGACAGGCATTCCGCCTATGGAGGCTGTCAAGCAAAAATCCGGCTCAAGTCAGATTGAAGAAAAACTTAACGAGAGCTCTGGAGCGCCTGCTTACAATGTGTCGCGGCTGCCCGACCCGAATATCCCGGTAGGCAGCTCCCCCGCGCGTCCTGTGTATGTCGTGGGGCGGGCCAATGGCGGCCTTCCTGAGAGGATTTGGACTGACGGCGGTTACCTGGTGGGCGCAACTGAAGAATACGCAGTGCTGGCGACGGACGATCCGCACGCCTTCCTTACGCCGATCATCGGCACGTCAATGGCTCCCGTTTATAACCCAGGCGATTTCGCTTTCGTCGAGCCAGGCACGGAAGTGGATCTAGGTGACGATGTTCTAGTGCGCCTGAAGACCGGCGAGACCCTCCTCAAGAGACTGCTAGTTCGGCGTGCTGATGGCCTTCAATTGGGGTCGTATGGCGAACCTGGAACGCTGTTTTTTAAGCCGGATGAGATCACGTGGATGTACTACGTTGCGCATCCAGTAAGGCGGAAGAAGATCAAGACGCGGTTCTAACTCCCTGCGATCTTCGCGGGGTATGGGGTGGGGTCAAAAATGAAAAAGCTGTTGTGCGTTTTTACTGTCGCGGTCTTGGCAGCATGCGGGAAGGGCGAAGAGCCAAAGCAGCTGCAATCCTCGCCACAGTCGGCTAGCAAAGATGCAGTCGCGGTGCCTGCGCCGCCGTCCAGGCCGGCCCACCTCTACTCCTTGGAAGAGGATGGCGAATACGGCTATGAACCGAGCCTCAGTGAGGATGAACGTAAGGCCGGCAAGGCGGCTTCAGCCCTGATTATGGTGCGCTACTTGGGCGTTAAAGACGGTTCACACACGGTCGTGATGGCTGTCGGCAATGGGGCTACCGACACGTTCTCTTGCAAGTCGCCATGCGAGTTCATCAAATCGAAGATCGCCATCAACGGGCAAACCATCAAATCCGAAACGGTGCGCAACCCCGGAAACGCCGTTATTTCAGCAGTTATGATCGATGCCATGAACGGCCAGCTAAAGCCATATAGGCGCAGTACTCGCTCGTAACTTCCTCCCGCTCCGGCATTAGCCCACCTTCGCGGTGGGCTTTTTGTTGCCCAGAAACTACACATGTTGTTTCGTCATGATCACGCAAACTAAACACCGTGTTTGACATTCGTCTAAACATAGTGTTTAATTGGGTCCATCAACCAGCCGATGGAGTGCAAGATGATCACGAAGAGCAAGCAAGCATGGCAGGTCGGCCAGCAGGTGAAGGTTGGCTTCCTGAGCGGCCTAACGGTCGTCGCCAAGGTCGCTACCCCGGGTGATTTCGCCCCGGACGCCTATGTCCTGGTGCGCGGCGAGCAGTTCTACTCTTTCGTCCCCCACAACGGCATCAGCAAGATCTCGGCTGCAGAGGCTCGCGACCTGGTCGAACAGGGCAAGCGCGCTGCCGCAGCAGCTGCAGCTCGTGCTGCTGAGCAAGCCTGCCGCGTCATCGGCGCCGCCAAGCTTGCTGCCGAGCTGATGTCCGCCTGACCACAACTCCACTCACAAGGAGCCGGTCATGAGCAACCTGCACCCTATTTTCCAGACCGCCCTGCGCGGCATCGCCCCGCCGCAGTTGCCGGCAGGCGTGCGCAGCCGCGTCATCCGCTGCGATTCGACGCACGAGATCGAGTACCGCGGCCTGAACCGTGAAGCCGTGCAGCAGGCCGCGCAACGGCGCGCCAGCGGCATCGACGCGTACCGCTCGCCCGCCGTCTCCACGTCGCGCCTCGACGGCAACGAGTGGGTGACGACGCTGCGCTATTACACCGTCGATTGAACGAGGACGGCCGTGATCCTCCACCACTACGGCGACAGCAGCTATCCCATGGTCTTCGACGTGGTCGACGACTTCGGCAGCGTGCTGCAGATCGAAAAGAATCACGCGGTCTGCGGCCAGGCCTGCATCTACCGCATGTCGGCACTGGATGACGCTGACCTAGCTGCAACCTTCTATGGGGCCGCGCAATGAACCGCGATTTCTTCTACATCGCCCTGCTGATCTGCGTCGCTCCGCCGCTGGTGGTGCTGAGCGCCACGCTGATCTCGATGGTGTCGCAATGAGCCGCGCTGCGATCAACCGTAACAACCGCTGGCTCACGCGCGCCGCGCTGGTGGCGCTGGGCTACTGCCTCGTCTACTCCGTCGCACAGGTGCTCGCATGAACTACGACCCGGACTCGAATCAGCTGCTGGCCATCGCGAAGCGCAAGCGCTCGATCGAGTACGCCTGCGCGGCCGGCTTCTGCATTGCTGCGCCCGTCATCTGGTACGTCGCCGTTGCCATCCGCGCCGGCGCCCTGTTCTGACCTTTCCCACCTGGAGACCACCATGGAAACCACCGCACCCGCGATCGCCCTGCAGCAAGTCGAGTCGTCGCAGATCCACAGCATCGGCCATGACGCCGAGACGAACACGCTGGCCATCCGCTTCAAGAACTACAAGGGCGAGGCCACCAGCCTGTACCACTACGGCAACTTCACCGCCGAAGAGTTCGCCGCGTTCAAGACGGCCGAGTCGATCGGCTCGCACTTCGGCAAGCACATCAAGCCGTACGACAAGAAGTACCCGTACGTGAAGGTCGACGCAGCGCCGGCCGCCTGACCCCCGTCCACCACCAGGAGATCCACATCATGTCCACCGCTGTCGTCGAAGACGTTATCGACGTCGATACCGCCCCGCTGCGCGCCGCAGCGCTGCCGGCCACTCGCCAGTCTGGCGCACTCGCCCACTCCGGACCGGTCACCCCCGACACCCTGCTCCTGATCGCGGTGGAGAAAGGCGCCGATCCCGAGTACATCGGCAAGCTTCTGGATCTGCGCGAGCGCGGCATGGCCATGGCTGCGCGCCAGGCCTACGTGGGCGCTATGGCCGCGTTCAAGACCGAGCCCATCACGATCCGTCGCAGCAAGGAAGTCGGCTATCGGACGAAGGACGGCGACTTTGTGGGCTACTCGCACGCCGAACTGTCGGACGTCACCGATGCCGTGGGCCCGGCCATGGCCAAGCACGGCCTGAGCTTCGCCTGGAACATCCTGCAGGGCAACGGCCTGATCACTGTGGAATGCGTCGTCACGCACAAGGACGGCCACTCCGAGAAAGTAGTGATGTCTGGGCCGCCGGACAACTCAGGCAAGAAGAACGTCATCCAGCAGACCGCGTCGACGATTACCTACCTGCAGCGCTACACCCTGCTGGCCGTGACCGGCATGTCGACCAAGGGCATGGACGATGACGGCGCAGGCGGCAGCGACGACGCACCAGCCGGCGGCAGTCAGCCGCGCCAGGAGCGACAAGGAAACGACGGTTCCGCCGCCTCCACCTACCCGCAAGAACGCTTCGACGAGAACAAAGCCAAGTGGCGCGACCTGATTCTCGGCAAGAAGAAGACCCCCGCACAGATCATCGCGACCGTCGAATCCAAGGGCGTGCTGATGACCGAAGCCCAGAAGAACACGATCGACTCTTGGAGCCACGAGAATGACTGACCACATCGTCCATACCCTGCTGCAGGGCTCTCCCGAGTGGGAAGCCTTCCGCTTCGACTACCACGGCGCCAGCGAGGCGGCGGCCATGCTCGGCCTGTCGCCGTACATGAAGCGAAACGAGCTTCTGCACATCAAGAAGACGGCCATGCCGAAGGAGTTCAGTGACTTCGTGCAGGAGCGGATTCTGGACCGTGGTCACGAACTGGAAGCTATGGCCCGCCCGCTGGTCGAGGAAGACCTCGGCGAAGAGCTGTATCCGGTCACGTGCTCGCTGGGCAAGGAATCGGCATCGTGCGACGGCCTGACTATGGCCGGCGACATCGCGTTCGAGCACAAGCAGTGGAACGAAGATCTGGCGCTGGCGGTAGAGAACGGCAACGTCCCGGACAGCCACATGCCGCAGTGCCAGCAGATCCTGATGGTCACCGGCGCCGAGCGTGTGCGCTTCGTTGTGTCGGACGGTACGCGCGATCGCTTTGTCTGGACCGATGTCTCGCCGGACCCGAAATGGTTCGACCGCATCCGCGCCGGCTGGGCCCAGTTCGACAAGGACGTGGCCGAGTATGAGCCGCGCGAGCAGGAAGTGAAGCCCGTCGGCCGCACGCCGGAAACGCTGCCGGCCCTGTTCGTCGAGGTGCGCGGCCAAGTCACGGCCAGCAACCTGCGCGAGTTCCGCGAACACGCCATCGCCGTGTTCCAGGGCATCAATCGCAACCTGTCCACCGATCAGGACTTCGCGGATGCCGAGAAGACCGTCAAGTGGTGCGGTGAGGTGGAAAGCAAGCTGGCCGCCGCCAAACAGCACGCGCTGTCGCAGACGGCCAGCATCGACGAGCTGTTCCGCACGATCGACGATATCAGCGCCGAGGCCCGCCGCGTGCGGCTGGACCTGGACAAGCTGGTCACGCAGCGCAAGACCGAAGTGAAGGAATCGATCATCCGCGGCGGCCGCGAGGCTTACGCCAAACACATCCAGTCGTTGAAGGCCGAAACCGGCGGCGCCTGGGTGGAACTCGGCGCGCCGGACTTCGTGGGTGCCGCCAAGGGCAAGCGCTCGGTGTCGAGCATTCAGGATGCCGTCGACACGCTTCTGGCCAACGCCAAGATCGAGGCTGACGCCTCGGCGAAGCGCATCCGCGCGAACGTTGTGTTCCTCGACCGTGTGATCGAAGGCTACGAGTTCCTGTTCGCCGATCGCGTTGGGCTGGCCACGAAGCAAATCGAGGATCTGCGCCTGGTGGTGTCGAGCCGTATCGATAAGCACAAGGCCGACGAGCTGCGCAAGGAGGAAGAGCAGCGCGAGCGCATCCGCCGCGAAGAGCAGGCCAAGCTCGAGCACGAGGCCGCGGAGAAGCGCGCCGCCGAAGAGAAGGCCGCTCGCGTAGCCGAGCAAGCCGCGGCCCCGGCGCCCGCCCCTGCACCGGCACCTACGCCGGCCGCACGTCCTGCCACCGTCGCACGCCAGGCGCCGGCACGCCGCCCCGCCCCTCCAACCCGTCCGACCGACGCGGAGATCATCGCCGCGCTGGTCAGCCACTTCGAAGCCACCGAAGTGCAGGTTGTCGGCTGGCTCTGCGAAATGGATTTTTCCGTCGCCTGACTACCACCGCGCGATCACCCTCTCACCCATCACCGGAGCCGACAAATGCTCGAACTCGATACCGATCTGGTCAAGATCAACCACGTCAACCCGCGCAACGAGAAGCACGGCGAGGATTCCGTGCTGGCGGTCGACCTGAAGCTGCAGGCGCGTCTTTCGAACGACGTGCTGTCGCTGTTCTCGTCGACGCTGAAGTCCGCCTTCTATCACAAGGACGAGGCCGTGCAAGGCGACCTGGTCACCGACGCCGGCTACCTGCCGAACCTGAAAAACCCGGCGCTCGGCACGGTGAAGTGGGACGGCTCGTGGGAACACCAGCGCCTGGTGATCCACAACGGTGTGAAGGCCGAGTTCGACATCGTCCTCGACGAGGCAAAGGTCAACAAGCTGTCGTTCGACTTTCAGGAAGGCGGCACGGTGTTCGTCAACTTCCGCGTGCAGGCGCACCCCGACGAGTCCACGGCTGCGAAGCTGCTGGCGCTGCTCGGGCAGGAAGTGCACATGAGCCTGGACTACGAAGACCCGCCCGAGATGAAGGAAGCGGCGTAACGATCAACGGGGGAAAGCGGATGCCGCTGGTGGCAGTGCTGGGACGGCAGACAGCCAGCGGATGCAGCGATTACCCCACCCTTTATCTGAGACGAGCAGAGCGATGAAGGCAATTTTCGTAGATCACTTC
>NZ_JWMB01000072.1:0-11219 GCF_000812445.1 Cupriavidus sp. SHE
CGTCCACTCTGACATTACGTTCCCAGGTACCTTACGTGGGAACGTAGCTTCTCAGGTGCGACGCGACGGCGGCAAGACGCGCATTCTCGATCGCTTACCCTCAATCCCTTCCAGGTTCTGCAGGATGGCTCGATGCTCATGGCGTGCCACGCTTGCCGAGACGAAGATGCCGAGATGGCCTACGTGTGGATTGGTCAGGTAGACAATGCGCTGGCCGGCGGCGACCAACTCCTCGGTGCTTTTATACACTGCCGGAATCCACCCCAATGCCTGATGCGGTGGCGTGATGTTGTCGCCGTAGGACGCGAAGATGACTATCGGCTTGCGGATGCGCCGTAGGTCGACTGTGCAATCGCAGTCCACCTGGACTTCGCCTGTTTCGAGCTTGTTGCCAACGAACAGGTCCTGGACAGTCGAAACGAGCTCCTCCCGACTCAGGAAATAGAAGCCGTTCCACCAGCGTTCGAACTCCAGAAAACGCTCGCGCTCACGTTCCGGGTTGGCGAAGACCGTGTAGAACTTCTCCCATATTGCCGATTCCGGTTTCAGGAACTGAAAATTCTGCACAAGCCATGCGCCGTCGAAGCGGCCGTTACCCAGGTCGGCAAGAAAGTTTGCGCCCCACACACCGCCAGAGAACGCACCGAGAAGACGCATCGGATTCACGCCCGGCTCGCCAGACCAATATGACAGTGGAGAACCGTTCAGGACCGATATGCCGGAGACTTGCTCACAGCAATGCGCGGAGAGCAGCATTACTTCCCACCCCGCCTGGCAGTTCCCATAGAGCACCGGCTCCTGTCCATCGTGGCGACGGGCTACCTCCTGAACAAACGTCCGCAGAGCACTAAGAACGTCGCCCAGCGTCTGGCCAGGGCAAGGAATCGGGAAAAATATGACGAAATAGGCAGGGTGCCCTTCGGACAGCGCCATGCCCACCTCAGAGTCACGCTTGAAGCCTCCAATCCCCGGCCCGTGACCAGCGCGCGGGTCAATCACGATAACCGGCTTTGCACCAGGGCGCACACGTTCTTCCAAATGGTCACTGCCGCAGCGAGTGATGCGCAGCAAGGCATAGTTTGCCGGCCGCTCGAACGTTCTCCCGTCGAGCAACATCTCGTAATCGAAGTGAAGCAGTGGCGGAAGGCCGGTCTCCTCATGCGCCAACATGTTGTCTGCGCGCTGGCGAAGGATATCGATGAACATCGTCCAACGTTGGGTAACGTCGACCGCATAATCCCTCCATTGTTGGACCGCATCCGTAGTAGATGCCGGCTGCTGCGGAACAGCCTCGGCGATGGGAGTCGGGGCCGCATGTAGTTCCGCAGCCGCAGCGATTGGGGAGGAGCGCGCTGGGCGTCGCTTACGTTGCATCGTGCCTTCGGCCATGAGGTACCTTATCCCTTTCTATTGAAGCAATCATTTCCCCAATTTCACCTTGCAACGGCTCGCGGGCCCGAGCCGCCAGCCAGGCAGTCAAACCATACTTCGCGAGTTTCCCGCTGAAGATACTGCCAAACACGGCGATGGGGGACAGTTCTGCTAGCGCGACGAAAACTAAAGCCGGCGTCTGCGGCAACGGCGATGCCGCGATGGCCGTCAGCGCAAGGAGCCCGTAGTCCTCAGTGAAGCCCGCTACTGCGACCCACCTAGCCGAGCGCGTGAGTTCCGGGAGGTAGCTAAGCAACTGCGCCCAGCCAAGGTGATGGAAGACAACGTAGAGGATTAGCGCTCCCCCACCACTTCCTCCAGCGGCACAGAACGCTATGGCTCTCCAGCGACGCGCGTTTAACAGTACGGCAGCAGTCAGCAAGGGAACTACGGGCACACACATACTGAGCGTGGCGAGGAACGCCAATCCGCCAACCACGATGGGGTATGACCTCAGGTCCGCGCGTTTAGCCAGTATGTCAAGGAAACTCGGAAAAACCAGCCGGCTGAGCTTTCTGGCATGCCTCGCATGTGCCGGCTGCCGCGCCACGCTTGCGCGCGGCGATGTCCTGGGCTTCTGGCGTCTTGTATTGGCGTCCACGGTACACTGCTCAACCGGCCATTGGTGCAGTCACGTCTGAAGACGACACAGACGGTGATGAAGCACGAATTCCCGCGAGCTTGGTACGCTTGAGCAACAGCGCATTGATTGCAACCAAGGCGGAGCTGACCTTCCACTGCTTGAGCGGGTCACGGCGACGAGATTCGATACGCCGCTTCTGCTCGTCCTTGGTGATATCGAGGTAATACTTGATGAGCCGAATCCCAGAGCGCACCAGCATTTCTTCGAACTCCGGGACACTTAGAAAGAACTCCTCGTGTTCTTCGTTACTACAGAAGCCCATAACGTGCTCTACGCCGGCGCGGTTGTACCAACTCCGATTGAAGAGCGTGAACTCGCCAGCGGCCGGAAGTTCCGCCGCATAGCGCTGGAAGTACCACGAACCACGGTCGCGGTCGGATGGCTTCCCGAGAGCGACCACGCGAGTCTCACGAGGACTGAGATGCTCGACAATGCGTTTGATAGTCCCGTCCTTTCCCGACGCATCTCGGCCTTCAAAGACGACCAGAATCCTGTCGCTGCAACAGAGGAAGTGCTTCTGCAGCTTGACTAGTTCAATCTGAAGGAGGCGCAGCTCTTTCTCGTACTCGTCGAGTGATATTGAACTGGACTCCGACTCCTCAGTGCGGTTTTCTGCTTTCGTTTTCATGAGGTGGCTTGTCTGAACCGCGTGCTTCGGCTGCGTCCGGCGATGAGGGCTTCCCAACCGTTAGGGTGGCCACCTTGTCGGACAGCAGGAGTTCTAACGCCGCTCGGTCGACGACCTCCTGTTCGAGGAGCAGTTTCGCCAGCGCGTCAAGTTTGTGACGATTTGCAAGCAGTGTCTGCTTCACCCGTTGGCTTGCGTCGCCCAGAATCTTTCGGACCTCGGCATCAATGATTTGCGCAGTACTCTCGCTGTACTCCTTACGCTCCCGAGGTAGCAACCCGGGACTGTTATAGAGAGGGTTCGGCAGGTCTTCATAAGTGGCAAGTCCGAGTTGCTCACTCATGCCGAACTGGGTAATCATCTGGCGGGCCATGTCCGTTGCCCGCTGTAGGTCATTCTGGGCGCCGGTGGAGACATCGCCATAGACGATTTGCTCGGCCATGCGTCCGCCGAGCAATACATCGAGCCGGTCAAGCAGTTCGCTTTGTTTCAGTAGGTAGCGATCCTCGGTCGGCGTCTGCTGGGTATAGCCGAGTGCCGCGACGCCGCGCGGAATGATGGAGACTTTCGATACGCGGTCGGCGTGTGGCCGCGACTCAGCCACGATGGCGTGACCCGCCTCGTGGTACGCGATGGTCTCCTTCTCCTGGGGATTCATCACGCGATTCTTCTTTTCCAGGCCGCCAATGATTCGGTCCAGTGCCTCGTCAAAGTCCGCCATATCCACGGCATCCTTGCCTTTGCGCGCCGCCAGCAGAGCGGCCTCATTGACGAGGTTGGCGAGGTCCGCGCCAGCGAAGCCAGGGGTGCGGGCTGCCAGGTTTGTGAGCTCCACAGTGGGAGCCAGGACAACATCCTTAATGTGCACCTTGAGAATCTGCTCGCGCCCCTTCAGGTCGGGCCGGTCCAGCGCGACATGGCGGTCAAAGCGACCTGGTCGCAACAGGGCTGGGTCGAGAATCTCAGGCCGATTCGTGGCCGCCATGATGATGACGCCCTTGTTGGTATCAAAGCCATCCATCTCCACCAACAACTGGTTCAGGGTCTGCTCGCGCTCGTCGTTGCCGGTTACCGCGCCGAGGGCACGGGTCTTACCTAGTGCGTCGAGTTCATCGATGAAGATAATGCAGGGTGCCTTAGTTTCTGCCTGATTGAACAGGTCGCGTACTCGCGCAGCACCCACGCCGACAAACATCTCAACGAACTCCGAGCCGCTCATGCTGAAGAACGGCACGCCGGCTTCTCCTGCTACGGCCTTCGCCAACAGTGTCTTGCCAGTGCCCGGTGCTCCGAGAAGCAACACCCCCTTGGGAATTTTCCCACCCAGGCGCCGATAGCGCTGGGGGTCCTTCAGGAAGTTGACGATTTCGGCAAGCTCTTCCTTGGCTTCGTCGACGCCAGCGACGTCGGCAAAGGTCACGCCGGTTTCCTTCTGCATGTAAACCTTGGCCTTGCTCTTGCCAATCTCCATCATCCCGCCGGCGGCACCACCCATCCGCTTAATGAGGAAGCTCCAGACGGCAAAGAAGAGCATGGCAGGAACCACCCATGAAAGCAGGGTGCTAATCCACTTGTTATCGGCCTGACCTACGAAGCGCACTTTGGCTGCCTCCAGGTCTTGAACCAGATTGGGGTCATTGACACGGAGCGTGGAAAAAGGGTGGTCCCCCTTACCCTGACGCTGCATTTCCTCGACCTGTTGCTTGGGAAGCAGATTCTCAATGCCATCGCTGTTGACCGTACCCGTGATGGCTCCCTCTCCGAGCGTTATGTCCTTGAGCTTGCCAGCCTTTAGCAAAACCTTGAAATCGCTGTACGGCAGGGTCTCGATATGAGATGAAAAGAAGAGGCTTTGCAATATGAGCATCGCCGTGACTGCGAGGAGTACGTACCAGAGGGAAAACTGCTGTTGGCGTGGTTCCATAGAGGGTCTCTTGTGTCGTCGCCGTGTTGGAGGAATGGAGGCAAGTGCGATTCGCAGCCGGCCGCCGGTTTCGGCTAACGAACAAAGTTGTATGCAACGGGAGAACTGCGCTGTGTGTCAGGCGAATCGTTTCGGCTCAACGTCAGTCCTTACCTCCCAACGTGTTATGCAACCATGCGAAAAACACGCCGGCAGCGAAGAACCACACTGCGAAAACGAAGGCTGGATAGGTGACGGACCACCAGGAGAACGCCTGGTCAGTCTGAAGGCGCCGGAAGTCGAGCCCGTGAAAGAGCGCGTTCATGAAATTCATGAAAGGCTCAGGGGCCGCTAGCCAGACAACGGTGCACAACGCATAAAAAAGCACAACGGTGGCCGACAAGGTCACGCCGGTTTTGAAGGGTTTCATGGCTACCTCCGATTTGAGATGCCGCTACGCTTCAACGAGGCCTGGTGTGAGGAACGTCCCCACCGCCGAAATTCGGGATGAAGCCGGGGGTCCTCCTGCGATATGCCTCATATTCCTGGCCAAACTCGGTCAGCGCGTCTCGCTCCTCCGCCTTGGCAAGCCGCGCGTACATCCACACCAGGATGGGGAACATCACCAAGGTAAGTATGGTTGGCCATTGAAGTAGGAAGCCCAACATGATCAGGATGAACGCGACATACTGAGGATGCCTCATGCGTGCATAGAGCCCAGTGGTAGCAAGGCGGTGCTCTTGCTGAGCCTTGTACAGAACACGCCACGCAGATGACAGCATGAGAAATCCGCCGAAAATCAGGATGTCACTCGCGATGTGAAATGGCCCCAGGTGTGGATTGCCCTGCCAGCCGAAAATCATCTCAGGGAGATGACCGGCATCGTGTGAGAGGAAGTCGATGCCGGGATACTTTGCCGAGAGCCACGGCAGCAGGAAATAGATGGTCAATGGAAGGCCGTACATCTCTGTAAAGAGCGCCACGATGAACGCCGAGAAGGCGCCAAAGGACCGCCAGTCCCGTGAAGTCTTCGGTTTGGTGAAACTGAAGGCAAAGATGATGAAGACCGCCGAGTTGATAATCACCAGCGACCAAAGACCATAACCGTATTGCGCATCGTGGCTCATCACCGCTCTCCTTTGTTAATGTCATCGCGCGTGTTGCCTTCCCCTTGGTGATGACTGTGCCCATGCCCATGGTGCATGAACATATGCATAAGGGGGCATGCGGCCAAGAGAAGAAAGGGCAGGATTTGAATCACATGTGCCCGATGCTCCGTCCAGAGGAAGTAGCCAATCACCAGCAGGAAACCTATCGTGACCAGCTTGGACCTGGAAATCTTTCTCTGCATATCGTCCGGGTGCTCGTTACTGCTATGGTCGTGATTCATACATTTCTCCTGAATGGAAGCCTGTGAAACGTCGCGTCTAGCAACAGCCATGATGGCGATGATGCTGGTGCACATACTTGGCCGGGTCCTGCTGAAAGACGGTCCGCGAGCTTTCAGACTCGAAGAAGTACGTCTTTCCTTCGAAGTTCGCCGTAACTGCATGAGCAGTTTCAACTTTGTTGCCAGTGACGGGGTCGCGGGCAGCGGCAATGTCCTCCTGCATCGTATGAAGTTTCCAACTGTCTTGATTGGTTCGGCGACTCGTATATCGCTGCCAAGAAATCAAGGCAATGAGGGCCGCGCCGCCAAGCACGAGCCATGAAAGATTTTGTGAGAGCCAGTTCATGATTGAAACTCCTTATCAATGCTTTTCGCGGCGTTGAAGCTCACGGTCGACGGCTTGCCGGATATCTCGCTCACACTCACACGAGAGTCGCCAGCTGACCCACGCCACGACGATTGGACAGGACAGGAGAAGGACGGCGAGCAGTATCGTGATTGGTGAGATACCGAACCAGTACACGATTGCGACTGCTAGTAGCGTCGCGAGGGCCGCACAAATCCATGCCAGGGCGCGCTTCATATCGCCTCCGTACCGGGTCGACCAAGTCGTACTCGCTTCAGTAATGCCGAATTGGCGACCACACTCAAGGATGAGAGGGCCATGGCCGCTGCCGCGAAGATGGGGTTCAACAGTCCGAACGCAGCGACCGGTATGCCAATCGTGTTGTAGATAAACGCCCAGAAAAGATTCTGCTTGATTTTGCGCATCGTTGCGCGCGACAACTGAATGGACGCGACCACGTCTCGCACGTCATCGCGGATGAGGATGATGCTGCCAGTCTCCTTGGCAACATCGGACCCGGACCCGATGGCAATACCGATGTCAGCGGCAGCGAGTGCAGGGGCATCATTCACGCCGTCTCCAACCATCGCCACGACCTCGCCTTGCTTCTGCAGGGAATGAATGGTCTCAACCTTGTCCTCGGGCATCACTTCGGCAATAACATGCTCGATGCCAACCTGGCGATCGATTGCCTCCGCAGTTCGACGGTTGTCACCGCTTAGGAGAAGCACTTTGATGTTGCGAGCCTTCAAAGCAGCTACTGCCTCGGCGGCTTCGGGCTTAACCGTGTCTGCGACGGCAACGACTCCGAGCAGCGAGGTACCCGCACCGACCAGCATGGCGGTCTTCCCGTCGGCTTCGAGTTTGCGGAGCACGGACTCAGCGTCACTGGTCGCAATTCCCTGGCACGCGAAGAGACGTCGATTCCCCAGCCAGACCTGTTGGCTGCCGACATGGCCCTGAATGCCCATGCCCGACAAGGCGCTGATGCTGACTGCCTTAGGAATGGTCAGCGTACGATGTTGAGCAGCGCGCACGATGGCTTCGCCCAACGGATGCTCGGACCCGGATTCGACGGCGGCTGCTAGTGCCAGCAACGTCGATTCATCATGGTTCGAGATGGAAATGACATCCGTGACGGTGGGCTCTCCACGTGTAATTGTTCCTGTCTTGTCAAAGACAACGGCGGTCAGCTTCTCCGCGCGCTCCAGCACTTCACCGCCGCGTATCAGAATGCCATTGTCCGCCCCCTTGCCGACGCCGACCATCAACGCGGCAGGCGTCGCGACGCCAAGCGCGCACGGGCAGGAGATGATGAGAACTGCCACAAAGGCAAGCAGCCCATGGGCGAAGTGACCAGCGACCGTCCACCCGACCACGGCCAGCAAGGCAACTGAGACAACTGCCGGCACGAAATAGCTGGTGACCTGGTCGGCCAGCCGCTGAATCTGAGCCGTACTGGCTTGGGCGTCCTCGACCATCTTGATAATCTGTGCGAGCGCCGTGTCCGCCCCAATTTTTGTGGCTCGAAACGTGAAGGCACCACTGCGGTTGAGCGTGCCGCCAATGACCGAGGCACCAAGCTTCTTCTCCACGGGCATCGACTCGCCAGTCAGCATCGATTCGTCAACGCTGGACTCGCCCTCGATAACATTGCCGTCAGTGGGAATCTTCTCGCCCGGACGTACGACTACCGATTCACCCACCATGATGCTTTCAGCGGGGATTTCGACTTCCTTGCCCTCACGCAGTACGTGAGCGACGGCAGGACGAAGGTCGAGCAGACGGCGAACTGCCGCCGACGACTTTTTCTTGATGATTTCCTCCATGTACTTGCCCAGCAGTACGAAGGCAATAATCACCGCCGAGACCTCAAAGTAGACATCTCGCTCCGCCACCTTCACGGGCAACCAGGAGGGGAAGAAAAGGACCACTACGCTGTAGAAGTACGCGACGGACGTTCCCAGTGCGATGAGGAAGTCCATATTGATGTTGCGGGTCCGGATGGCATTCCACGCTCCCTTGTAGAAGCTCCATCCGCCAATGAACTGGACTGGGGTGACCAGCAGGAATAGCCACATTCCCCACGTAAGCCAAGGAAGTGCGGGGATCGGTGCCCAAGTTAGGAGAGTCGCGCCTGCCGCCAATGCGAGGAAAGCACCTGCTCGGAAGATGGCCAGAGCGAGGACGCCCGTGAGCGCAATGGTCACGCGCGTCTTCATGGCCTTCAATTCACTCTCGGGCGACTCGAAAGTCCGTAGACAGCTTTCACTGCAGAAGTAGTACTTGCGCTTGCCGCGCTCAGTCGAGAGGGCTGTGGCCTTGTCGACCATCATCCCGCATATGGGGTCCTTCGCAAGTTGCTTGGCACTGCCGGTGGCGGGGGTGGCAGCCGCAGGTGACGTAGCGCTAGCGCCCGCCGACGCATGCTCGTCAGATGGACTCAGAGTGTATTGAGCAGGATTGGCGCGGAAGGTTTGCTCGCAGTGACTTGAGCAGAACCAGTAGCGCCGCTGGTCGACCTCGGCACTGGCAGCGGCTTCCACGGGGGAAATCTCCATGCCGCAGACCGGGTCCCGCACTCGCTGCTGGTGAGCAAGTTCGTCGTGGCCGGCCACTTGGCGCGCCTGTCCATCGACAACACCATATTTCCCCCCGAATGGGGTAGCGGACCTGGTCGACATGCCATCCTCCTGGGGGCGAGTGGCGGGCTGCAAAGCAGGATTTCTTTATTAGTCTGGGCCCTCTAAAGGACCTGGCTATTGATGCTAGTCAAGGAATGCGAACAGCGGGGCGGAGGTCGCCGTGCTAGGCAACAGCGTTCAAAAAATCCGGTAGAACGCTTGCAGCGACGCAGGGACTATGCCCAGATAAGGTCGGTTGGCGATTGGGCCCTAGAATACAGGCACCGCTCCGGTCGCCAGTTCCTTGACCAGTATGGGAAGGTCAGCCAATTGCTGCCGAACGAGTTCGCGAATCTGCTGTTGCTGGGTGAGCGAGAGCCCGCTTTCAGCGACGATGTCAATGGCTGCCAATTGCGGCTGGTTGATAGGCCGGCCAATGCCGGAAAGAAGCCGTACGACAACCTGGGCTACGCCATCCACGTCTACTGCGATACGCGCAGCCAATTGGTGCGCGAGCACGTTGTAGAGCTTGCCAACATGCGAGGCAGGGTTCTTCCCCGCAGCGGCCTCCAGCGACATTGGCCGATAAGGCGTAATCAACCCATTGACTCGATTTCCCCGACCCACCTGGCCGTCGTCACCATGCTCGGCGCTCAGGCCGGTGACGGTCAGGTAGACCCCACTTTCGTCCTGGGCGCTTTGGTCGTCCAGGGTATTGATGGCAATCTCACATGCCGGGTGGTCGCGCTCGGCCAGATACGACGCTATCCGACCTTTCAGTGCGAAGTATTCATCGACACTGCGCACATATCGGTCAACAAATGCCAGTGCGATAGTGAGTCGATGATGCCCATCGAGCCGACTTCCCATGATTTTGAAGTCCTGACCGGCCGCCCCAAAAAACACCTTAAATGCACTTGAACGTAATGACTCCGCCGCTGAGAGCACTGCGCTTTCGAGGCTTGAAAGTGGTGCATAGCCTACTCCAAAGGACGTGTCATTCGACAGCGGTACGGATGGCGCGGTAGCGACGACGCGCCGGAGGTTTGGGGCTGAAGGACGAAGTATGGGCTCAACTTGGATTTCGTCACCTGTTGTGCCAAGGCACTCCTTCAGGTACTCGCGAATGGCCTGCTCAACGATTTGCTCCACCTTGGCAGATGGCAGTTCGGTGACAGGGCCCGACACCAACAAGCGCATAGGGCGCAGGAGTTGGCCGCCGCCGAACTTCGGCGCACTCATGCCGCCGATGAGTAGTGCCTTGTCCAAGTTGAAATGCTGGATTGCGCCATAGGCGTCAAGGTAGGCGCGGCACAAGGCGTGCGCTGCCGCCTCGACGGCTCCGTCACAAAGGCTATCGGGATGTCCGATGCCCTTGTGCTCGCACATCTCCGTCCGTTCGCTTCGCCACGACGGCGTATTTGAGATGGAAATCGCAATGGCCTTGGCGTTTGGCATCGCTAAGCCCTCAGTCAGATAGTCATCCCGTGCTCATTCTATGTAGCCGCGTCGCTGGAGTCCTTCGCGGCGACCGACCGCTGTTGACGCATATCAATCAAACGGTCTTCCGTGCAACCTAGCATAAATGCTGAAAACCCGATTTTCGAGTGTGCCAGCTATTCGCGGCACTGCCGTTGGTGCATTATTAGGCTCATGCAGCCTTGCGAAAGGTGCGAAAGGATGGAGGTGTCTCGTGCGCAGGCTATGGTTGGTACTTACGACAATGCTCGCAATCAGTCTGACGGGCTGTGGCTACAACACCATTCAATCGCAGGATGAGCAAGTCAAAGCCAGTTGGTCAGAGGTGGTGAACCAGTACCAGCGTCGTGCAGACCTGGTGCCCAATCTGGTCAACACGGTAAAGGGCTACGCAAGCCATGAGCGGGAAGTCCTGACACAGGTGACTGAGGCCCGTGCGCGCGTTGGGGCGTTGCAAGTCACGCCGGAGACGCTTAACAACCCCCAGGCCTTCGCACAATTTCAGGCGGCGCAACAACAGCTATCTGGGACGTTGTCGAGGCTATTGGCTGTCTCGGAGAACTATCCACAGTTGAAGGCCGATGCGGGATTCAGAGATTTGCAGTCCCAACTCGAGGGTACAGAGAATCGGATAGCCGTCGCGAGAAACAGGTATATCCAGTCGGTGCAGGCCTACAAGGGGTCGTCTCAGAAAACGGAAAATAAAGCACGCTAAGGCATAGCCGAACCTGCCAAGCTTGCTCCACCCTGTAGTGACGCGATCAGCGGGCAGGAA
>NZ_JWMB01000073.1:0-61867 GCF_000812445.1 Cupriavidus sp. SHE
CTTTGGGGGGCCCCGCCGTTTTTCATGGGTTCGTGGGTAACAGTCTCGCGCTCAGACCAGCACGAGGTTATCGCGATGGATCAACTCGGGCTCGTTCAGATGGCCCAGCACCGACTCGATCTCCGATGACGGCTTGCGTGCGATCAGGCGGGCTTCGGCGCTCGAATAGTTGGTGATGCCGCGCGCCACTTCCTTCCCCTCCGGGCTGGCGCACGCAATAACCTCACCACGGGCGAACTCGCCCTGCACTTCCACCACGCCAATCGGCAGCAGCGACTTGCCACCGCTGGTGAGTTTCTCTACCGCGCCCGCGTCGATGATCACGCGGCCGCGCAATTGCAGGTGATCCGCCATCCACTGCTTGCGCGCCGTCAGACGACCGGTCGGCGCCAGCAGTTGCGTGCCGATGGCCTCGCCGGCAGCCAGCCTGCCCAGCACATCGGCCTCGCGACCCGAGGCGATCGTCGTATGAGCACCAGACTTCGCCGCCCGCTTGGCCGCCAGGATCTTGGTCAGCATGCCGCCTCGGCCAATGGACGAGCCCGCGCCACCGGCCATGGCCTCGAGTTCGGGCGTGCCAGCCAGCGCTTCATGGACGAACTCGGCATTCGGGTCCTTGCGCGGATCAGCGGTGTAGAGCCCTCGCTGGTCGGTCAGGATCACCAATGCGTCGCCTTCGATCAAATTCGTCACCAGCGCGCCGAGCGTATCGTTGTCGCCAAACTTGATTTCGTCGGTGACGACCGTGTCGTTCTCGTTGATGATCGGCACCACGCCGAGCGACAGCAGCGTCAGCAGCGTGGAGCGGGCATTCAGATAGCGCTCGCGATCGGCCAGGTCAGCGTGCGTCAGCAGCACCTGCGCGGTGCGGATGCCATATCGGCCGAACTGGCTTTCGTAGACCTGCGCCAAGCCCATCTGGCCCACTGCGGCAGCGGCCTGCAGTTCGTGGATTTCCTTCGGCCGGCGCGCCCAGCCCAGTCGCTGCATCCCTTCGGCAATCGCGCCTGAGCTGACCAGCACGACTTCCTTGCCCGTGCCACGCAACTTGGCGATCTGTGCTGCCCAGCGCGCGATGGCATCGTGGTCGAGCCCCTTGCCGTCGTTGGTAACCAGACTCGAACCTACTTTGACGACGATGCGTTTTGCCTGGGCGATGACCGATTGCATGGCGGGTCCTGTCTCCGTGGAGCCTTGTTGTAGTGCGTTACGCTTTGCTGTCGTCTCGATCGACGTTATGCAGGCGGTCGTCGAGGCGGATATCGGGCTCGGCCAGCGCGGCGGCTTCCTCTGCCTTGAGCGCGGCGAGATGGTCCTTGATCGCGTAGACCAGCTCGCGGCAGCCCTCGCCGGTCAGGGCCGAGATATGGAACACCGGCCCCTTCCACTTGTAGCGCTTGACGAAATCCTTCACGCGCGCGGCACGTTCCTCTTCCGGAACCACGTCGAGCTTGTTCAGCACCAGCCAGCGCGGCTTGTCGTACAGCGTCTCGTCGTACTTCTTCAGTTCGTTGACGATGGCCTTGGCCTCGGCAACAGGATCGACATTCTCGTCGAACGGTGCGATGTCGACGATATGCAGCAGCAGCCCGGTACGTTGCAGGTGACGCAGGAACTGATGTCCGAGACCGGCGCCTTCGGCGGCGCCTTCGATCAAGCCCGGAATGTCCGCCACGACGAACGACTGCTCATGGTCCACGCGGACCACACCGAGGTTCGGATGGAGCGTCGTAAACGGATAGTCGGCCACCTTCGGACGTGCATTCGACACGTGCGAGATAAACGTCGACTTGCCCGCGTTGGGCATGCCGAGCAGACCGACGTCCGCCAGCACCTTCAGTTCGAGCTTGAGCATGCGGCGCTCGCCCGGCTTGCCGTCGACCTGCTGGCGCGGCGCGCGGTTGGTACTCGACTTGAAGTGGAGGTTACCCCAGCCGCCCATGCCGCCTTCGGCCAGGCAGACCAGCTGGCCGTGCTCGGTCAGGTCGGCAATGACTTCGCCGGTGTCCATGTCGGAGATCAGCGTGCCCACCGGCATCCGCAACGTGACATCTTCGCCCGCCGCGCCGTAGCAATCCGAGCCCCGGCCGTTTTCGCCGTTCCGCGCCACGTGCTTCTTGGCGTAGCGAAAGTCGATCAGCGTATTGATGTTGCGGTCGGCCTGTGCGAACACGCTGCCACCACGGCCGCCGTCACCGCCATCGGGGCCACCGAAGGGCACAAATTTCTCGCGCCGAAACGAAGCGCTTCCGTTGCCGCCATTGCCGGCGATCGCTTCGATACGGGCTTCGTCAATGAACTTCATGTTGGTTTTCCGTGGTGGTTCGGGCTTGTCGCCGCCGGCCCTCGACGGGTCAGCGACATTTTATCTTGGCAGAAAACAAAAAAGCCCCGCAGTCACTGCGGGGCCTTCGTGCTGCAAAGGCTGTATCAGGCCGCCGGAACGACGCTGACTTGCTGCTTCTTGGCAGCGCCCTTGACGGCGAACTGCACGTGGCCGTCCACCAGCGCGAACAGGGTGTGGTCCTTGCCGATACCCACGTTCTCGCCAGCGTGCACGCGCGTGCCGCGTTGACGAACGATGATGCCGCCGGCGTTGATGGCCTGGCCACCGAACACCTTCACGCCCAGACGCTTCGATTCCGAATCACGGCCGTTCCGCGTAGAACCGCCGCCTTTTTTCTGTGCCATGTCTTTACTCCTGTTGACCTATTGCGATTAAGCCTGTGTCCGAGCTGATGCTCAGGCAACGATGGCTTCGATGCGCAGTTCGGTGTAATTCTGACGATGGCCCTGACGCTTCTGGTAGTGCTTGCGACGGCGCATCTTGAAGATCTTCACCTTGTCGTGACGACCCTGGGCGATAACGGTAGCCTTGACGGAAGCCCCGCTCACCAGCGGCGTACCAAATTTGATTTGGTCGCCAGCGCCCACTGCGAGCACCTGGTCCAGCGTGATTTCTGCGCCAATGTCAGCCGGTATCTGTTCTACTTTCAGTTTTTCGCCAGCAGCAACCTTGTATTGCTTGCCGCCGGTTTTTACGACCGCGTACATTGTCGAACCTCTCGATGTTGAGTTGAAACGTTGAATGCTGCCCCGGGAGCCCCGGAACCGGCGCCGTTTCGTGCGCCGCAGACGGTGCGCGTGACAAACGCGACCGAAAGAACCGGTGATTATAAACCAGCCGCCGGAAAACTGCAAAGAAAACAATGAGATAGCCTGCCAGCACACCGCCTGAGACGATCGCGGCACTTCCAGCGCCCGGACGATCAGGTCAGGTCGGCCAGCAGGTACCCGGCCAATGCCGCAAAAGCCACCCACCAGGCGGCGCGACGGACGGGACGACGAGATTCGCGTGACTTGTTCATGGCCGGATTATAGAAGCGAGGCCAGGCAGAAAATTGCGCCACGGCAACATCCCGTCCTGACAATCCCTTCCAGCTTGCTACCCACAACAGCCAAACGCACACCCGCATCGCATATAATCCTCGGGTTTTGCGCAACGGTGATTCATCTTGTCCCAGTCTTCCGCTACTGCCCTGCTTGCCCCGGTCGCTGCCGACATGCGCGCCGTTGACGCAGTCATCCGCCGGCGCCTGTCGTCGGAGGTGCCGCTGATCGAACAGATCGGCGAGTACATCATCGGAGCGGGCGGCAAACGTCTGCGCCCCGTCATCCTGCTGCTTTCCGCACGTGCATTCGACTACGAAGGCCATCGCCACCACGAACTGGCGGCGGTGGTCGAGTTCATCCACACCGCCACGCTCCTGCATGACGACGTGGTCGACGAATCGGAACTGCGCCGGGGCCGCGATACCGCCAATGCGGTGTTCGGCAACGCCGCCAGCGTCCTGGTGGGCGACTTCCTCTATTCGCGCGCCTTCCAGATGATGGTGGAAGCCGGCAGCATGCGCATCATGGAGATCCTCTCCAACGCCACCAACGTGATCGCGGAAGGCGAAGTGCTGCAACTGCTGAATATGCACGACCCCGAAGTCACGGTGGAGCGCTACCTGCAGGTCATCCGCTACAAGACCGCCAAGCTGTTCGAGGCATCGGCCCAACTGGGCGCGGTGCTCGCCGGCGCGGACGCGGAAATGGAAGAAGCCGCAGCGGAGTACGGCCGCCGGATCGGCACCGCGTTCCAGCTGATCGACGATATGCTCGACTACACGGCCAGCGCCGAGCAGATGGGCAAGAACGCGGGCGACGACCTGCGCGAAGGCAAGCCGACACTGCCGCTGCTGCACCTGCTCGAACATGGCACGGCCCAGCAGCGCGAACTGGCGCGCGACGCCATCGTGCAAGGCGGCACCGAGCATTTCGATGCCGTGTTCTCGGCGATCCACGCCAGCGGCGCGCTCGATGTGACGTTCGCAGCCGCCCAGCGTGAAGCGGAGGCCGCGGAGAAGGCCGCCATGCTGTTCCCGGACTCGCCGCTCAAGCAGACGCTGATCGACCTGTGCGCGTTCTCGCTGCAACGGCAAAGCTAAGAGTGGCGCAAAGGCAAAGCTGAGGGCGGCGCAAATCTTCTCGCCCCCTCTTCCCATCCGAAAGAAACGCTGCTAAACTTTTGTTCTTTGCTGCTGACAACGCAAGTTGCTGCGGCAAACCAGAAATCGGGGTGTAGCTTAGCCTGGTAGAGCGCTACGTTCGGGACGTAGAGGCCGGAGGTTCGAATCCTCTCACCCCGACCAGATTTCAAAAAAGCCGGATCCACACACGTGGATCCGGCTTTTTGCTTTGTGGACTACCCCGGCCACAGCACTCTCCACGGCGCCCTTTTTCGCGTCGATTCCCCCGCCCCGCGCAAGTAGGGTTGCGCCGCTGTCGTACAAACGCCAACGCGCGCGCAACCGAGCTTTACAAAAAGTGACCCCAGCGGCAAACTGCCCCGGTCCGGGACACATGCCCCCGCCGATCCCGCCGCAGTCAACCGCGCCGCCGTTCACCAGCCCGAACGCGCGCACCTTGCACAGTATTTCGCCATGACACTAGGCCTCGCGCTTGCCCAGAGCCGGCGGATCGCGCCGGCTCTGCTTGCCCAGTTGGAGCAATCGGCCCGGGAAAAGAAGACGCAGCTGATCGACGAGATCATTGGCAGCGGCACCATGTCCGCCCATGACGTCGCCGTGTTCGCCGCCGACAAGTACCAGCTCCCGCTGCTCGACCTCTCCGAATACAACCTCAGCCGCGTGCCGTCGGCACTCTCGGGCAACCGCGAGTTCCATGCGCACCGGCTCCTGCCGCTGGGCCGTCGGGAAAACCGCCTGATCGTGGCGATGTCCGATCCGGCCAACCAGGCCGGCGTCGACGTGATCCGCCAGAAGTTCAGCCTACCCGTGGAAACGGTCGTCGTCGAACACGACAAGCTGATGAAGCATGTCCGATCTGCCGGCGAGGCACTTGGCACGCTCAAGAACGCCCTGCCGACGCCCACGGCTCAGAAGATGATCGACTATGACCCGGTGGCCGCCGCAAGCGCGCGCAAGGTCCCCGGCGCCAACGACATCGACGACGCGCCAGTGGTCCGCTTCCTGCAGAAGCTGCTGACGGAAGCCTTCCATCGCGGCGCGTCGGACCTTCACTTCGAACCATTCGAGTTCTTCTACCGCATTCGCTTCCGCGTGGACGGCGTGCTGCAGGAAGTCGCGCGGCCACCGCTCGATATCCGCGACAAGATCGCCACGCGTATCAAGGTGCTATCGCGCCTGGACATCTCGGAAAAGCGCGTGCCGCAGGACGGCCGGATGAAGCTGCTGATCTCGATGCCGAAAGACAAGGACGGCAAGGAGACCGTCGACAAGGCGATCGACTTCCGCGTCTCCACGCTGCCCACGTTGTTCGGCGAAAAGATCGTGATGCGGATTCTCGATTCGTCGAGCGACAAGCTCGACATCGACCAACTCGGCTATGAGCCGCAGCAGAAGGCACTGCTGCAGGAAGTGATCAAGCGGCCATACGGGATGGTGCTGGTGACTGGCCCGACCGGCAGCGGCAAGACTGTGTCGCTCTATACGTTCCTGAACATGCTGAACCAGGGCGACATTAATATCTCCACGGCCGAGGACCCGGCCGAAATCCAGTTGCCCGGCATCAACCAGGTCAACGTGAACGACAAGGCCGGCCTGACCTTCGCCGCCGCGCTGAAATCGTTCCTGCGCCAGGATCCCGACGTGATCATGGTCGGCGAAATTCGTGACCTCGAGACGGCCGACATCTCCATCAAGGCCGCGCAGACCGGTCACCTGGTGCTGTCCACGCTGCACACGAACGACGCGCCGACCACGCTGACACGCCTGATGAATATGGGCGTGGCACCGTTCAACATCGCCTCGTCGGTCCTGCTGATCACCGCGCAGCGCCTGGCGCGCCGGCTTTGCACTTGCAAGCGCGAGGGCGACCTGGCGCCGCAGGTGCTGATCGACGCTGGCTTCCAGGAATCAGACCTCGACGGAACATGGAAGCCCTATCACCCGGTGGGCTGCGACCGATGCAGCGGTAGCGGCTACAAGGGGCGATGCGGTATCTACCAGGTCATGCCGATTACCGAAACCATTCAACAGATCATCCTGTCGCACGGCACGGCATTGCAGATTGCTGAACAGGCGCGCAAGGAAGGCGTGCTATCGTTGCGGGAGGCTGGCCTGCTCAAGGTCAAACAGGGCGTCACGTCACTCGAAGAAGTGCTGGCGACCACGAACACGTAAAACAAAGAACAAGTCTCAGGGGTCAAATCATGGCGACGCGCGCACCAGCGGCGGGCGCCCGGACGGCAGCGCCGTCTCGGGCGAAATCAGGGCGGAAGGCACCCACGCAGTACATCTTCGAGTGGGAAGCCAAGGACCGAAAAGGCAAGTCGTTCAAGGGCGAACAACGCGCCGAGAGCCAGTCCGAGGTCACCGCCTCGCTGCGCAAGCAGGGGCTGACCGTCGTCAAGATGAAGAAGCGCAAAGGCGCGCGCGGCAAGAAGATTACCGAGAAGGACATCGCCTACTTCACGCGCCAGCTCTCGACCATGCTCAAGGCGGGTGTGCCGCTGCTGCAGTCGATCGACATCATCGCGCGCGGTCACGCCAACCCGAACTTCACCCAGCTGCTCACTGTCATCCGCTCGGACATCGAATCGGGTAGCAGCATGGCCACGGCGTTCCGCCGACATCCGCAGTACTTCGATACGCTCTACTGCAACCTGATTGACGCTGGCGAACAAGGCGGTATTCTCGATGCGCTGCTCGAACGGCTGTCTCTCTATATGGAGAAGAGCATCGCGTTGAAGGGCCAGATCAAGTCCGCAATGATCTACCCAATCGCCGTGCTGAGCGTGGCCTTTGCCGTGACGGTGATCCTGATGCTGTTCGTGATCCCGGCCTTCAAGGGCGTGTTCTCGAGCTTTGGCGCCTCGCTGCCCGCACCCACGATGGTCGTGATCAACATCTCCGACTTTTTCGTGCAGTACTGGTATCTCGTCATCGGCGCGCCGGTCTTCTCGATCATTGGCTATTTCCGCGCCCGCAAGAAGTCCGAGAAGGTGCAGCGCTGGCACGACAAGGTTCTGCTCAAGCTACCGATCTTCGGCAGCCTGTTCCGCAAAGCGGTGGTCGCGCGCTGGACGCGCACGCTGGCCACGATGTTTGCGGCAGGCACGCCGCTGGTGGAGTCGATGGAATCGGTGGCAGGCGCCGCCGGCAACTGGATCTACTACGACGCCACGCGTGAAATCGAGCAGTCTGTGCGTATCGGTACCAGCCTGACCAACGCCATGCAGGCCACCCACGTGTTCGACAACATGGTGCTGCAGATGACCCAGATCGGTGAGGAATCGGGCGCACTGGACAGCATGTTGCTCAAGGTTGCCGAATTCTACGAGCGCGAGGTCGACGACGCCGTGGCCGCTATCTCGAGCCTGATCGAGCCGCTGATCATCGTGGTGCTTGGGGTGCTGATCGGCGGCATGGTCGTCGCCATGTATCTGCCGATCTTCAAGCTGGGCCAAGTGGTGTAACGCCGGGTGATGTAACGCATGCAAGCTGTCCTGTCATCGCTGGCGGCGTTGCCGCCAGCTTTCCTTATTGTCGCGGCAGGGGTGGTTGGCCTGATGGTCGGCAGTTTCCTCAACGTGGTGATCCATCGTCTGCCGAAGATGATGGAGTACGACGAGGCCAACTACATCGCGGAAATCCGCGACGAACCGCTGCCGCACCCCGAGCGTTATAACCTGATGGTGCCGCGATCCGCGTGCCCGAAGTGCGGCCACCAGATCGCCCCCTGGGAGAATATTCCGGTCATCAGCTACCTGTTCCTGCGTGGCCGCTGCAAGGCCTGCAAGACGCCGATCGGCATCCGCTATCCGCTCGTCGAGCTGGTCACGGCGGCGCTCAGCGCCCTGGCGATGTGGCACTTCGGTCCGACGGCGCAGGCGCTGGCCGCGATCGTGATGATCTGGTCGCTGGTCGCGTTGTTCATGATCGATGCCGACACCCAGCTTCTGCCAGACCAGATCACACTGCCGCTGCTGTGGCTGGGCCTGCTGCTGAACCTGCAGGGCCTGTTCGCGCCGCTGGCGGATGCCGTCATCGGCGCTGCGGCGGGCTACCTGCTGCTGTGGAGCGTCTATTGGCTCTACAAGCTCGTGCGGGGCCGCGAGGGCATGGGCCACGGCGATTTCAAGTTGATGGCGGCGCTTGGCGCATGGTTCGGCTGGCAGGCACTGCCCGCGCTGATCCTGATGTCGTCGGTTGTCGGCGCCGTACTTGGCGGCGCGATGCTGGTCTTCCGCCGCAAGAGTAGTGACACGGCCTTCCCGTTTGGCCCGTACATCGTCGGTGCCGGGCTGATCGTGCTGTTCTTTGGCGCGGACGTATTACCGCTGACGTTGGTGGCCGGACACTAGCCGACAATCGGCGGCTGCAAGCAAAGCTGGTATCGTTGGCGACATTCACGACTGACTGACACCCTGTTCCATGCTGGAAATCGGACTGACCGGCGGTATCGGCTCCGGCAAGACCCGCGTTGCGGACATGTTCGCCGCGCTCGGCGCCGCGTTGATCGATACCGACCTCATCGCCCACGAGATCACCGCGCCGGGCGGCCCCGCCATCGCACCGCTCGTCGCGGCATTCGGCCCCGGATGCCTGCGCCAGGATGGTGCGATGGATCGCGACGCGATGCGGGCACTTGTCTTCTCCGACCCATCGGCCAAGACCCGGCTCGAGGGCATCACCCATCCGCTGATTCGCCAGGCCACCGAAGCGCGGGCCACCGCCATCCGCGAAGCGGGCCACAACCCGTACCTGATCTACGTGGTACCGCTGCTCGTCGAATCGAGTACCTGGCGCGCGCGAGTCGGCCGCGTGCTCGTGGTCGATTGCCAGGAGGAAACCCAGATCGCCCGCGTGATGGCCCGCAATGGATTCACGCGCGATCAGGTACTGGCGATCATGCGACGGCAGGCCACACGCGCCGAACGCATGGCCGTGGCCGACGACCTGATCGACAACGACGGGCCACCCGAAGCGCTGGACGCGCAAGTCACGAAGCTCGATGCGCTATATCGCTCGCTTTCGGATACATCTGGAAACACATCCGAAAACGCGGCGCATCCGTGACATCCCCCATGCCCGATAGAGGCAGATTCGATTTGTCCTCGGGCCCTGACTCGCATAGAATGCGCTGAAACATGCCGGCAAATATGCGCGGTGTGACGAGTTCCGGCCAGGAACTCCACCCAGGCGCGAGTTGTCTTTGCATGGGCGAAAGCGGCACGGACAGCGCCAGAGCGCCTTCCCGACTGAAACGACCGCCAACCGGCGCGCAGCACGGACACCGACTTGATCCTGTACGAATATCCTTTCAACGAACGCATCAGGACACTCCTGCGCCTGGAGGACCTGTTCGATCGGCTGGATTATTTCCTCGGGCAGGAACATCCGCTTCAGCATCACGTCGCCATCACCACGATTTTCGAGATCATCGACGTAGCGGGACGTGCCGACCTCAAGACCGACCTGATCAAGGAACTCGAGCGCCAGCGCCAGGCCCTGGCGCCGCTGCGCTCCAATCCGCAGATTGATCAGGATGCGCTGGTCGCGGTGATTACCGAAATCGAGCAAGGCATTGCAGCGCTCAGCCAGACCGTCGGTAAGGCCGGCCAGTTGCTGGCCGACAATGAATGGCTGACCAGCATCCGCAGCCGCGCGATCATCCCCGGTGGCACCTGCGAGTTCGATCTGCCAGCGTACTACGCCTGGCAGCATCGCGACGCCGATGATCGCCGCGCCGACATCCTCAAATGGGCACGCCCACTAGCCTCGCTGCGCATGGGCGCCGGCATCGTGCTGCGCCTGCTGCGCGAGTCCGGCCAGAGCGGCAAGGTCATTGCGACCGGTGGCAGCTATCAGCAGATGCTGTCTGGCCGCAGCTACCAGCTCATGCAGGTGTACCTGGACGAATCGCTGCTGGCCTTCATCCCCGAGATGAGCGCCAACAAGTACATGCTCTGGGTACGGTTCACGCAGCAGGATGGCGACATGCGGCCCCGATCGGTGGATGCCGATATCCCCTTCCTGCTTAAGCTCTGTAACTTCTGAAGTCTCCGATGCCAGCCGTCGTCAAATGCCCCACCTGCGGCAAGGAAGTTGCCTGGGTGCCGGATAACAAGTTCCGTCCGTTCTGCTCGGAACGCTGCAAGCAGATCGACCTGGGCGCCTGGGCGTCCGAGAAGTATGTGATCGGTGGCAAGCCGGGCGAGACGCCGTCGCCGGACCTGCCGGAAGACGCCGAAGACTGATCGGATCGCTGCGCCCCTCTCGCGCCAGGCGAAAGAGGGGAACCTGCGATAGCCGCGATATTGCCGAGTGCTACGGCCGGCCGGGCTAACGTGCAGCCAGCACCCGACGGCTGAATCCCACGCAGACCAGCACGAACACGGCCAGTCCCAGCCACTGCGCCGTAGTGCCAAACCCCTCGCCCACCAGTGCCAGCGGCGCCTCCTTGCCCGAGAGGCCGATCACCGCGGCCAGCGCAACGCCGACCAGGCTTTCACCCACGATCAGGCCCGAAGCAAGCAGCGTCCCGCGCCGCTCGGCATGGGCCAGCACCGTGGGCACATCGTCGCCACGCGCCTCGGCGCGCTTGCGCTCCGTGCGCAGCAACCACCACGACAACACCGCGCCCACCACCAGCGCCGAACTGATCGTCGGCGGCAGGTAGATGCCGATACCGACTGCCAGTACGGGCAGCCGCGCCACGCCACCGCGATGGCGCAGCACTTCGTCAATCGCGATCAGCACAACACCCAGCGCCACGCCAATCAGGATCATTGTCCAGTTGAGCTTGTGCGTGAAAATGCCCGTAGCGATCGCGGTCATCAACGTGGCCTGCGGAGCGGCCAGCGCCTGATTCGGGTCCATGTCGGCCCGGGGCAAGGCGCCGGCAAAGCCGTACGCGTGATAGAGCAGTTCGAGCACCGGCGGAATCACGGCGGCACCCACGGCGCAGCCGATCAGCAGCGCCACCTGTTGGCGCCACGGCGTGGCGCCAACCAGCCAGCCAGTCTTGAGATCCTGCAGGTTGTCATTCGAGATCGAGGCCACCGCCACGACAGCCGAGGTCGTGAAGATCGCCAGCGCAATCGCGTATTTGCCGCCCTCGGGCGTGTCGAGCAGGCCGTCCAGCGTGCCGATGCCAAGAATCAGCAGCGACACCAGGATCACAGCGATGATGCCGATGCCCGAGATCGGGCTGGCTGACGACCCCACCAGACCAGCCATATAGCCACATGCGGCAGCCACCAGGAAGCCGAACACGAAGGCGAACAGCACGGCACAGCCAACCAGACGCCAGGTGGCGCCGGTATCGAGCGGCGCCGGGGCAAGGAAGTATCCAAACGTCACTGCCAGCACCACCAGCAGGACCAGCGTGAGGACGCCGATCCAGGCCATCGGCAAGTCGCGTTGCGTGCGCGGCACCGCGCCACCCTCTCCCGGAGCGCCGGCACGGAGGGCACCCATCGATGCACGCACGCCTTCCACCATCGGCTTGAACAGCGTGCCGAGCGTCCAGATCGCCGCGATACCGATCGTGCCCGCGCCGATGAAGCGCGCTTGCGTGCTCCACACTGCGGTACCGAAGCTGGACAGCGTGGCCCCCGCCGGCATCGGTGTGATGGCGGTCAGCCACGGCACCGCGATGCCCCAGGTCAGGAACAGGCCCAGCAACATGGCCAGCCCGCCGACGATACCGACCAGATAGCCGGCGCCCACCAGCGCGAGCGAGAAACCCATCGAGAGGCGCACCACAGATGCGCCGACGGCCAGCCAGGCATTGGCCCCTTCGGCCAGAACCCGGAAACCACCTGCGGCAATGCTGAACAGGCCCGCAGCAACGCCACCTGCAACGAGGTCACCAAGCCCGGTCTCCTGTTTTCCATTGCCCTTATCCTGGCTCGCGCTCCCCACTCGCAGGATCTCGGCGGCGGCCACCCCTTCCGGATACGGCAGATCGCTGTGCACCACCATCGCGTGGCGCAGCGGGATGCTAAAGATCACACCGAGCATGCCACCCGCCGCGCAGATCGCCAGCGTCTGCCAGAACGGGAATCCCTGCCAGTGCCCCAGCATGACCAGGCCCGGCAGGATGAAGATGATCGACGACAGCGTGCCAGCAGCGGACGCCTGCGTCTGCACCATGTTGTTCTCGAGGATGTTCGCGCCCGGAAACAGCCGAAGCACGGCCATCGAGATCACGGCAGCAGGAATCGCCGAGGAGAATGTCAGGCCGACCTTGAGGCCGAGGTAGATATTGGAGGCGGTGAACACCACCGTGATCAGGGCGCCGAGGATGATGCCCCGCAGCGTCAGTTCGGGCAGAGAGACAGCGTCATCGATACGATCGACACGTTGCATTGAGCCTCCTGTGAGTGGTTGAAAAAAATTGCCCGGCAAGAGCCGGGCATCGATTTCAGCTTGCGCGGGATTCTTCCGCCAGCCAGTCGACGACTGGGATCGTCGCCGGCAGGAGCGGCCCCACCGACACGGGCACTGTCTGCCAGGAAAATGCCTGGCCCTCCCGCCCGACCGGATCGCCACGCCATTCCGTGATCTTGCGGAAATACAGGCGCACATAGGCATGAGGGTAATCATGCTCCAGCGTGTGCCAGTGTTCGCTTCTCACGATGTCGAGGCCGAGTTCTTCGTGCAGCTCGCGCGCCAGTGCCGCCTCAACTGATTCGCCGGGCTCGAGCTTGCCGCCCGGAAACTCCCAGTAGCCCTCGTACGGCTTGCCCGCAGGACGCTGCGCCAGCAGAAACTTGCCGTCCGCCTGGATCATCACGCCGACTGCCACTTCCGTGACCTTGCGCGTCTGCCCGTCGGCGGTCTTCGCCGTGTCCGCCTGACCGCTCATGCCTTGCTGCCTGAATCAGTCGAGGGGTCGGCCACGAACGGCTTGCCATGCTTGCCGCCCCAGTCGCGCGCGAACTGCCACGCCACGCGCCCGGAGCGCGAACCGCGCTCGAGAGCCCAAACCAGCGCATCGCCGCGCGCAGCCTCGATGTCTGCGGGCGTGCAGCCGAAGTGTCCGAGCCAGTGACCAACGATGGCCAGGTACTCGTCCTGCTTCGGCGGGTAGAACGACAGCCACAAGCCAAAGCGCTCGGACAGCGAGATCTTCTCCTCCACCACTTCTCCCGGATGGATTTCGCCATCGGAGGTGTGCTGGTACGTCTCGTTGTCCTTCATGTACTCGGGCAGCAGATGCCGGCGGTTCGACGTCGCATAGATCAGCACGTTGTCTGACTGCGCGGCCACCGAGCCGTCCAACGCCGACTTGAGCGACTTGTAGCCGGATTCGCCGTCCTCGAACGACAAGTCGTCGCAGAAAATCGCGAAGCGCTCGGGGCGCTGCGCAAGCTGCTCGACGATGTCTCCGAGATCGCCCAGATCATCCTTGTCTACTTCCACCAGGCGCAGCCCGTCGTTCACGAACGCATTCAGGCAAGCCTTGATCAGCGACGACTTGCCGGTGCCACGCGCGCCGGTCAGCAGCACGTTGTTGGCCGGCAGCCGGTTCACGAACTGGCGGGTATTGGCGACGATCGCGTCTTTCTGGCGATCGATGTTCTTCAGATCGCCCAGATGGATCGGCGGCAATTGCCGGATCGCCTGCAGATAGCCGATGTTGCCGAACAGGCTCTGGCGCTTGCGCCAGCGGAACGCTACCGCCTCCTTCCAGTCCGCGTCGGTCAGTTCCGGCGGCAGCCATTGTTCAAGTCGGGCAAGGAAGCCATCGAGGCGGGCAGCGAGGTCAGACATGGGGCGAGTCTTCCAGAATTACGAACTTACGAACGATAGTCGGCGTTGATCGACACGTAGTCATGCGACAGGTCGCAGGTCCACACGGTCGCTTCGGCGTCGCCACGGCCCAACGCGATGCGCACCGTGATCTCCGCCTGCTTCATCACGCGCTGACCGTCTTCCTCGCGATACTCGGGGTTGCGGCCGCCGTCACGCGCGACCCACACGTCATCGAGCCACAGGTTCACGCGATCGACGTCGAGATCGTTGACGCCGGCATAGCCGATAGCGGCGAGGATACGGCCGAGGTTGGGGTCCGAGGCATAGAACGCCGTTTTCACCAGCGGCGAATGGGCCACGGCGTAGGCGATCTGGCGGCACTCGGCCACATTTTTGCCCCCTTCCACACGGATCGTCATCAGCTTGGTGGCGCCTTCGCCATCGCGCACGATCGCCTGCGCGAGTTCCTGAGCCAGCGCCGTCACGGCATCACGCAGCGCCTCGAACGCGGCACCCTCGGCGCGATCGATCGTCACGCCGGCCTTGCCCGAGGCGATCAGCACGAACGAGTCGTTGGTCGACGTATCGCCATCGATCGTGATGCTGTTGAACGAGTGATCGGCGGCGTGCGACACCAGCTTCTGCAGCACCGGCTGCGCCACGGCGGCATCGGTGGCGATAAAGCCGAGCATCGTCGCCATGTTGGGGCGGATCATGCCGGCGCCCTTGCTGATGCCGGAAAGCGTCACGGTCTTGCCGTCGATCTGCACCGTGCGCGAGGCTGCCTTCGGCTGCGTGTCGGTGGTCATGATCGATTCCGCAGCGGCCAGCCAGTTATCGGCACGTGCGTTGGCGATAGCGGTCGGCAGTGCGGCGGTCAGGCGGTCGACCGGAAGCTGTTCCAGGATCACGCCGGTCGAGAACGGCAGCACCTGGTTCGACTGGATGGCCAGCGCCTTGGCCAGCGCATCGCACGTGGCGCGCGCGGCGGCCAGACCCGGTTCCCCGGTGCCGGCGTTGGCATTGCCAGTGTTCACCACGATGGCACGAATGCCAGCGCCCGAGGCGAGATGCTCACGGCAAACCTGCACGGGCGCCGCGCAGAACCGGTTTTGCGTGAACACGCCTGCCACCGTGCTGCCTTCGGCCACGCGGACCACGAGCACGTCCTTGCGATTGGCCTTGCGGATACCGGCTTCGGCCCAGCCGAGCTCGACGCCGGCGACGGATTTCAAGTTTTCTGCCTGGGGCAGGGGCAGGTTCACTGGCATGGTGATTTCCTCAAATTCTCTGATGCACCTGACGAACATGCCCGCTTGACGCAGGGTTCAAGCGGGCATGTGCTGGATGGTTTGGTGATGCGCGCCGTGCGCGCCGATCACCGACCGCGGCGGACTGGCTTCAGCTCAGCTTGCCGTGGCACTGCTTGAACTTCTTGCCCGAACCGCACGGGCACGGGTCGTTGCGGCCAACCTTGGGCATGCCGGCCAGCGCCGCTTCGCCGCCCATCGCGGCCAGCGCCGCGGCGGCCGTGTTACTGCGTGCCGGCTCTGCCTGCTCCACAGGCTCGGCGCCCTCGGCGAACTCCTCATGCTTGTACTGCACGTTCTCGAGGTGCGCCAGGCCTTCCTCGATCTGCTCCGAAGCTTGTTCGAGTTCCTCGGGCGACTGGATATGCACGTTGAACACCACGCGCGTGACTTCGCTCTTGATCACGTCCAGCAGGCGCGCGAACAGTTCGAACGACTCGCGCTTGTACTCCTGCTTCGGATCCTTCTGCGCATAGCCGCGCAGGTGGATGCCCTGGCGCAGGTGGTCCAGCGCGGCCAAGTGCTCGCGCCAGTGCGTGTCGATGCTTTGCAGCATGACCGAGCGCTCGAAGCCGGCGAACGACTCGCGGCCCACTTGCGCCACCTTGGCGTCGTAGTGCTCGCGCGCTGCCTTCAGGATCATGTCCAGCAGCTCTTCATCCTCGATGCTCTGCGCGCCTTCGATGGTCTTCGCCAGCGGCAGCTCCAGACCCCAGTCGTCACGCAGGCGCTGTTCCAGGCCAGCGATGTCCCACTGCTCTTCCATGCTCTCGGCGGGCACGTACTCGCGGAACACCTCGACCAGCACGCTCTCGCGCAGGTTCGCCACCATGTCGCCGACGTCCTGCGATTCGAGTACGTCGTTGCGGAGCTTGTAGATTTCCTTACGCTGGTCGTTGGCAACGTCGTCGTACTGCAGCAGTTGCTTGCGGATGTCGAAGTTGCGGCCTTCGACCTTGCGCTGCGCGGATTCGATCGAGCGCGTGACGATACCGGCTTCGATCGGCTCGCCTTCAGGCATCTTCAGGCGTTCCATGATCGCGCGCACGCGGTCGCCGGCGAAGATACGCAGGAGCTGGTCGTCAAGCGACAGATAGAAGCGCGACGAGCCCGGGTCGCCCTGACGGCCGGCACGGCCGCGAAGCTGGTTGTCGATCCGGCGCGACTCGTGTCGCTCGGTGCCGACGATATGCAGGCCGCCAGCCGCCTTGACCTGATCGTGCAGCGATTGCCATTCATCCTTCAGCTTGGCGATGCGCTCGGCCTTCTCGGCATCGGCCAGGTTGGCATCGGCTTCGATGAAGCCGGCCTGCTTCTCGACGTTGCCGCCCAGCACGATGTCGGTACCGCGACCGGCCATGTTGGTGGCGATCGTGATCATCTTGGGCCGGCCGGCCTGCGCCACGATCTCGGCTTCGCGCGCGTGCTGCTTGGCGTTCAGCACCTGGTGCGGCAGCTTTTCCTTGTTCAGCAGGTCCGACAGATACTCGGACGTCTCGATCGACGTCGTGCCCACCAGCACCGGCTGGCCTCGGTCGTAGCAGTCGCGGATATCGCGCACCACGGCGTCGTAGCGTTCCTTCGACGTCTTGTAGATCTGGTCCTGCAGATCCTTGCGCTGGGCCTGACGGTTGGTCGGGATCACCACGACTTCGAGGCCGTAGATCTCCTGGAACTCGTAGGCTTCCGTGTCGGCCGTGCCGGTCATGCCGGCCAGCTTCTCGTACATGCGGAAGTAGTTCTGGAACGTGATGGTGGCCAGCGTCTGGTTTTCCTGCTGGACGGTCACGCCTTCCTTGGCTTCCACGGCCTGGTGCAGGCCATCGGACCAGCGGCGGCCCGTCATCAGGCGGCCCGTGAATTCGTCGACGATGATGACCTCGTCGTTCTGCACCACATAGTGCTGGTCGCGATGGAACAGGCTCTGCGCGCGCAGGGCGGCGTACAGGTGGTGCATCAGCGTAATGTTCTGAGGCGCGTAGAGCGATTCGCCCTCGCTGATCAGGCCGAGCTGGGACAGGATCTGCTCGGCCTTCTCGTGGCCGGCCTCGGTCAGGTAGACCTGATGGCCCTTCTCGTCCACGTAGTAGTCGCCCGGCTTCTCGACGCCGGTACCGTCGGCCTTCTCCTCGCCGATCTGGCGCTCGAGCAGCTTCGGAATGCCGTTCATGCGCTGGTAGAGATCGGTCTGGTTCTCGGCCTGGCCCGAGATGATCAACGGCGTGCGTGCCTCGTCGATCAGGATCGAGTCCACTTCGTCGACGATCGCGTAGTGCAACGGACGCTGCACGCGCTGCGACGGGTCATAGACCATGTTGTCGCGCAGATAGTCGAAGCCAAACTCGTTGTTGGTGCCATACGTGATGTCCGCGTTGTACGCGATCTGCTTCTGATCGTGTGGCATCTGCGACAGGTTCACGCCCACCGACAGGCCCAGGAAGTTGTACAGGCGCCCCATCCACTCGGCATCGCGCTGCGCCAGGTAGTCGTTGACCGTCACCACGTGCACGCCCTTGCCGGTCAGCGCATTGAGATACACGGCCAGCGTGGCGGTCAGCGTCTTGCCTTCGCCGGTGCGCATTTCGGCAATCTTGTTGTCGTTCAGCACCATGCCGCCGATCATTTGCACGTCGAAGTGACGCATCTTCATGATCCGCTTGCTGGCTTCGCGGCAGACAGCGAAAGCCTCAGGCAGCAGTGCCTCGAGCGACTCGCCGCCGGCATGACGCTGGCGGAATGTCTCGGTCATGCCACGCAACTCGTCGTCCGAGAGCTTCTCGAACTTCGGCTCGAGCGCATTGATCTGCTCGACCGTGCGGCGATATTGTTTGATCAGCCGTTCGTTGCGGCTGCCGAAGACTTTCTTGAGAAGGCCCGTGATCATCGAGTGCTTTCACCTGCGAGCGACCAGCGGCGAACCGGGCAGCCACGCGCGAGGAATGGGTGGATTGGCGCAAAACGCCGAGTTTATCATGTGCCGATGTCCTGACCGGACCGCTGCCAGGCCAGAATCTGCATGGGCGCAACAGGCCCGGGCGATAACCGGGGCCGCCCGTCCGGGACAGGCTGCTGGTGAGGTTGGGACAACCTCACCGACTTCAATGTTCCGCTGCGTGCCCAGGGTTCGACGATCAGCGGATGGCGGTCCGGTTGGTTGGGGAGAGCGCCTCGGCCAAGGGCGCCGGTACGGCCGCGTTCAAAAAGCCATTCGGATTACGTGGCAAACCGTTCACATGGACCTCGAAGTGCAGGTGTGCGCCGGTCGAGCGCCCCGTGCTGCCGACCCGGGCAATCATCTGGCCAGGGCGGACGATATCGCCAGCCCGAACCAGCGACTTCGACGCGTGAGCATACCGGGTCTTGAGTCCGTTACCGTGATCGATATCAATCATGTTGCCGTACTCGTTGTGCCATTCCGCTGCCACCACCACGCCACCTGCGGCCGCCAGGATCGGCGTACCGGTGGGCGCCACGAAGTCCACGCCTTCATGCTGGGAGCGGCGACCGGTGAAAGGATCGATCCGCGTACCGAAGCTGGATCCGTCGTACCCGGTTGCCACGGGAAGCACCCGGGGGATGCGTCGTTCTCTCATCTGACGGTCCATCAACGCGGTCTCGATCACATCGAAGTAGTCGACGCGGTGCTCGGCCTGCTCGCTCAGGCGGGCCAGCTCGGCGCGCAGCTCGGGCAGAGTCAGTTCGGTCGACTGCGCCGGCGCGGCCGGGCCCCCACGGGCTGGGCGATGGCGAAAGTCGAAATCCTGGGGGGCAATTCCAGCCAGACCCGAAACCCGCTCACCAAGAGCATCGAGACGAACCATCTGCGCCTGCAGATCGCCTACGCTCGCGGCAAGCACCGCCAGGTTCTGGCGTAGAAAAGCGTTCTCGCGCGCTTGTCGCGAGACCTCGGGCGACGCTTGGGACCGCGCTACGAGCCAGGTCACCCCTGAAGCGGCGGCGGCAACGAGCGAGCAGAGCGCCAGCATAAGCAGCGCGACGCGCAGGCGCGTGAGATGAAAACGAAGCATCCGCTGCTCGCGCGGATGTAGCACGATGATTTGCATGACCTAACCCCACCCCAGAAGACAGGGCCGCTCTTTCGGCCCCGTGCGCACGCGGGCAAAGGCATCCCGGCTCTCGGACGGGCAAGGATTGCGCGCTAGAATGCGCGCATGCGCATGTTCACCCACCACGCTCACCAGACCCCTGCGGCCAAGCCACTCAATGACTGGCTGGCCAAGGCCGGGCCGGTTTCGGCGCTGATGCAGACCGCGCGGCAACTGGCGTCTCTGGAAGCGGAAGTCCTGTCGCTCCTGCCGCAAGGCATGCGGGCCGGCATCGCCGTGGCCGGCGTCAAGACTGACGACCGGGGACCGCAAACGGAGCGCACACTGTTGTTGCTTGCCGCGCATGGCGCGGCGGCCGCGCGGGTCCGGCAAGTGGTGCCGACCCTGCTTTCCCGGCTGCAACAACGGGGATCGCAGGTTACCGCAATCCGTGTACGGGTACAACCGGAGGTCGGGCGTGGCGATTGGGACACTGGTCCGGTCGAACGCAAGCCGCGAACGGCCAATCTGTCGCCCGCCGGATTGCACAGCATGGACGTGCTGGCGCACAACCTGGAGGCGTCACCGCTAAAGGATGCGGTGGAGGCCTTGCTGGCCCGGCATCGCTGATTCGATCCTCGCCACGCCCGCTCAGGCCCCTTATTAGTAGTTAGTAGCGGCCAGATGCGCGGCCCGGCACCATCCCCCGCAGACAACAAAAAACCCCGCGCTCTTACGAGGCGCGGGGTTTCCGATCGAAGTTTGCTGCCAGTCAGTCGTCAGGCAAATGCCGGCTGAGCCTGTGGCAGGAACGCGACGGGCGCTTCCTCTACCTTGTCGAAGGTCACGAATTCGTAGGCTTCCTGGTCCGCCAGCAGTGCGCGCAGCAACTGATTGTTCATGCCATGGCCAGATTTGTGCGCAACATACGAAGCAATCAGCGGATGGCCGATCACGTACAGGTCGCCGATCGCGTCGAGGATCTTGTGGCGGACGAACTCGTCGCCGTAGCGCAGTTCCTCGTTGTTCAACATGCGGTGCTCGTCGAGCACGATTGCGTTGTCGAGGCTGCCCCCGCGTGCCAGGCCCATCTCGCGCAGTGCCTCCACTTCATGGGCAAAACCGAAAGTACGGGCACGGGCGATTTCACGGACGTAGCTGGTGTCGGCAAAGTCGATCGTGAACGTCTGACCCGTCTTGTCGACAGCGGGATGGCGGAAGTCGATCGTGAAGGCAAGCTTGAAGCCGAAGAACGGCTCCAGGCGAGCCAGCTTGTCGCCATCGCGGACTTCCACGGCTTTCTTCACGCGGATGAAACGCTTGGCCGCAGGCTGCTCTTCCATGCCAGCCGATTGCAGCAGGAACACGAACGATGCCGCGCTGCCGTCCATGATCGGAATTTCCTCGGCGTCGACGTCGACATAAAGATTGTCGACACCCAGGCCGGCGCAGGCCGACATCAGGTGTTCAACGGTCGAAACGCGCGCGCCGTCCTTCTGGAGCACCGATGCCAGGCGGGTATCACCAATGGCAGAAGCCGCCGCGTGGATTTCCACGGCCTCGGGCAGGTCGACGCGGGTAAAGACAATGCCGGTATCGGCCGGAGCCGGGCGCAGGGTCAGCGTCACTTTGCGGCCCGAGTGCAAACCGATACCAACCGTCTTCACCAGGGATTTGATAGTGCGCTGTTTGAGCATGACGGCCTCAACTATTATTAAAAGCTATTGGGCGTAAATCTTGATAACGCGATACTACCATTACTCGGTCTATTGCGCTGCACCACTTTGTTTCGGGGTGTTAGACAACGTCCGAAATGATACGCATAAAGCATTCACGCCCGAACTACCGTGTCAGGCGCGCAACGCCTGCAGCACCCATTCGGCACTGCTGACCTTGAACTCGCCCGGCTCCTCGATGAACAGGTGGGTCACCACACCGTCATCCACGACCATCGCATAGCGTTTGGCGCGGACACCCAGACCACGCTGGCTCAGGTCCTGATCCAGCCCCAGGGCCTTGGCCCATTGCGCGGCGCCGTCACCCATCATCCGGACCTTGCCTGTGGCCTTCTGCTCGCGTCCCCAGGCACCCATCACAAAGGCGTCGTTGACCGAGTGGCACCAGATTTCGTCGACACCGGCGGCACGCAAGGCATCGTACTCCTTGAGATAGCTGGGAACATGCTTCGCGGAGCAAGTCGGGGTAAAGGCGCCGGGCAGGCCGAAGACCACGATCTTGCGGCCCTTGACCAGTTCGGCCACCGAAAACGCATTCGGCCCGAGCGCGCAGCCTTCGGATTCGGTTTCGAAAAATTCGTACAGCGTGGCGTCGGGGACGCGTTGCCCAATGGCGATCATGGGAGATTCCTCCTCTCGGTAGAAACCCTGCCTGCATCATAGGGGCGGATGCCGTTGCAACCAAGCGTCGCATTGGCGAATCCTGGCTTCAGCTATGTCAAGTGCAGGGCAGTCAGCTTGCTGCTCAAACGCCACGCGGCGCGTCTTGTGGACGCGCCGCGCGGACGGGGGCACATCCCGCCGCTGGGAGGCGGGAAACCAGTCCGGGGAGGCGGCCGATGGCCTGCCTGCCCGGCAACGGGATGCGGACGGACTGCTTTCGGCGCGGGCGCGACACGTGCCGGCGCACTGACGGATGGCGTCAGTCCAGGCAATCACCGAGCGGAAAGGGAGCGCTCGGGCGATGCGGAACGGACCAGCGACAACCCGCCAGGCACGCGGCCAACGCCACGGCCCTGCCGGAGCCCAACTCAGTCAGCCTGCTTGCGCAGGAAGGCCGGGATGTCGTACGTATCCACGCCCTTCTCTTGCAGCGCCGCCACGTGGGCGGACGCCGACTCGCGCGAGCTGCGCCACACGGCCGGCGTATCCAGGCCGCTGTAGTCCGGCGATGCATGCGCCGGGGCAGCGGTCAGGCCAGCCATCATCTGCACCGGGATGTTGTCCGTGCCGGTCTTCAGCAGCGTCATCGGCTGCTGCTTCTTGGCCGAACGGCCCAGGCCAGTGGCCACCACGGTCACGCGCAGCGCGTCGCTCATCGAATCGTCGTACACCGTACCGAAGATCACGGTCGCATCCTCCGCGGCGTAGCTGCGGATCGTGTTCATGACTTCCTTGGTTTCCGACAGCTTCAACGAGCGGCTGGCCGTGATGTTGACCAGCACGCCACGCGCGCCGGACAGGTCCACACCTTCGAGCAGCGGGCTAGCCACGGCCTGCTCGGCGGCCAGGCGGGCGCGATCCACGCCGGACACGGTAGCCGTGCCCATCATGGCCTTGCCCTGCTCGCCCATCACCGTCTTCACGTCTTCAAAGTCGACGTTCACGAGACCGTCGACATTGATGATTTCGGCGATGCCAGCGACAGCGTTATGCAGCACGTCATCGGCGCACTGGAAGCACTTGTCCATCTCGGCGTCGTCGCCCATCACTTCGAACAGCTTCTCGTTGAGCACCACGATCAGCGAGTCCACCGACGATTCGAGTTCGCCCGAACCGTGTTCGGCTACCTTGGCACGGCGCGCACCTTCGAAGTCGAACGGCTTGCTGACCACGCCCACGGTCAGGATGCCCATTTCCTTGGCCACCTGCGCCACGATCGGCGCAGCACCGGTACCGGTGCCACCGCCCATGCCGGCAGTGATGAAGACCATGTGCGCGCCGCGCAGGGCGTCGGCGATCTGGTCACGCGCCTGCTCCGCGCAGTTACGGCCAACTTCCGGCTTGGCACCGGCTCCAAGGCCGGTGTTGCCCAGTTGCAGCACGCGCGATGCGGTGGAGCGCTTCAGCGCCTGGGCGTCGGTATTCATGCAAATGAATTCCACACCCTGTACGCCACGGCTGATCATGTGCTGCACGGCATTGCCGCCCGCGCCGCCCACGCCCACCACCTTGATGATGGTGCCGTCCTGAATCTCCGTTTCGATCATGTCAAAGTCCATCACTGCCTCCGAGAAAAATCAGTCCCCAAACGCTGCAGCCTCCCCGCCGCAACCCTTGGTTCCTGAACAAGAAACCATCAAGAACAACTAACCAGTAAAACTGCGAAAAACTGCTCAACGTGCATTTCCGCCATCGCGCTGACGCCAGGCGCGTATCACGTCAAAGAAAACCTGACCGGCAGATTCATCAGAAGTTGCCGACAAACCATTCCTTCATGCGTCCCCACACCTGCTTCACCGAGCCGCTCTGCACCGCCACCTTGCGGCCGCGCATACGCTGAACGCATCCTTCTTGCAGCAGGCCCATTACCGTGGAGTAACGCGGGCTCTTCACGACTTCGTGCAGGTTGCCGCGATACTCGGGCACGCCCACGCGCACGGGCTTCAGGAAGATGTCTTCGCCCAGTTCCACCATGCCCGGCATCATGGCCGTGCCACCGGTGATCACCACGCCCGACGACAGCAGTTCCTCGTAGCCCGACTCGCGCACCACCTGGTGCACCAGCGAATAGAGTTCCTCGATACGCGGCTCGATCACAGCGGCCAGCGCCTGGCGGCTCAGCGTGCGCGTGCCGCGGTCACCCACGCCAGGCACCTCGATCATGTCTTCCGGGTCGGCGATCGCCTGCTTGGCGATGCCGTACTGCATCTTGATGTCCTCGGCATCGGGCGTCGGCGTGCGCAGCGCCATGGCGATGTCGTTGGTGATCTGGTCCCCGGCGATCGGGATCACGGCCGTGTGCCGGATCGCGCCTTCGCTGAAGATGGCGATGTCCGTCGTGCCGCCGCCGATATCCACCAGCACCACGCCGAGTTCCTTCTCGTCCTCGGTCAGCACCGCCAGGCTCGAGGCCAGCGGCTGCAGGATCAGGTCGTGCACTTCCAGGCCGCAGCGGCGCACGCACTTGACGATGTTCTGGGCCGCGCTAACCGCGCCCGTCACGATATGCACCTTCACTTCGAGCCGGATACCGCTCATGCCGATGGGCTCGCGCACATCCTCCTGGCCGTCGATGATGAATTCCTGGGTCAGGATGTGCAGGATCTGCTGATCGGTCGGGATGTTGACCGCCTTGGCGGTCTCGATCACGCGGGCCACGTCCGTCTGCGTGACTTCCTTGTCCTTGATCGCCACCATGCCGCTCGAGTTGAAGCTGCGGATATGGCTGCCGGCGATGCCGGTGAACACCTCGGCGATCTTGCAGTCAGCCATCAGCTCGGCTTCTTCCAGCGCGCGCTGGATCGACTGCACGGTAGCCTCGATGTTGACCACGACCCCCTTCTTCAAACCCTTGGACTCGGACTGGCCCATCCCGATCACCTCATAGCTGCCATCGGGGCGCAGTTCCGCCACCACGGCCGCCACCTTCGAGGTGCCGATGTCGAGACCGACCAGTAGGTCCTTGTATTCCTTGCTCATCGAGTTTTCTCCGCGTTCTTACTCTTGAGTCGCGTCGGATTGTTGTTGGTGTTGCCGGCCGAAGCCGCCTGGGGGGTTGCCGCGCCGCTGGCTGCCTTGGTCGCCGCCTTGGCCGCCGCCGCTGCCTGCGCATCGGTCAGGAAGCGCACGCTGGCCGCCCGGATCGCGAACCCGTTGGGATAGCGCAGATCGGCATACTCGATCTGCTTGCCCATCTGCTCCGTGACCTGCGGCCACGACGCCACGAAGCGCTTGACCCGCGCCTCCATGGCCGTGCGATCCTCGTCGTTCTGCTCGCGGCCGAATTCGACGACCATGCCGTTAGACAATTTGGCACGCCATGCATAACGCCCCGACAGCGCCACGGCCAGCGGTTCGAGCTTCATCGGCTTGAACCACTCGCGCATGATCTCCAGCTTCTCGACCACGTCTTCCTCGCTGTCCGGCGGTCCGTCAAGCGCCAGCAGCTGGGCATCCTCTTCGGCCTCGGCGGTGTTGGCCACGAATACCTCGCCATAGGTATTGATCAGCCTGCCACTATCCGGACCACCCCAGGTACCGAGGGGTTCGTGCTCTTCCACCTGGATCGCCAAGCCGTTCGGCCACTCGCGCCGCACGCTCGCGTGGCGCACCCAGGGCACCGACTCGAACGCCTGTCGCGCCGTGTTCAGGTCGAGCGTGAAGAAGTTGCCGGCCAGCTTGCCCAGCGCGTTCGCGCGCACGCTCGGCGCGTTCACGTGGCGCAGCGGCGCGCCATCCATCGACGTCAGCTCGACATGCGTAATGGCGAACACCGGCCGCTGGGCCAGCCACAGCAGCCCAGCCCCGAGCGCCATGAGCGCCACCAGCGCGTATAGCGCTGAGGCGAACAGGTTGAGCAGGCGCGCGTTATGCCACATGTGTCGTCGGTCAGGCGGTCGGTACTGCGGTTATTCGGGTTTCCAGCGTTCATTCGGATGCAGGTCCAGCGTGGCTGCCGCCAGTACCTGCATGACGAAGTCCTCATAGCTGATGCCATTCGCACGCGCCGCCATCGGCACGAGCGAATGGCCGGTCATGCCGGGGGACGTATTCATTTCGAGCAGATAAGGCTTGCCGTCGCGCGTCAGCATCACGTCCGCGCGGGCCCAGCCACGACACCCCAGCACCCGGAAGGCCTCCACGGCCAGCGCGCGCACTTCGCGCTCCAGGGCGTCGGGCAATGTCGAGGGGCACAGGTATTGGGTATCGTCAGTAAAATACTTATTTTGATAGTCGTAGTTCGACTCCGGCGCGACAATCTTGATAACCGGGAGCGCTTCGGCCGTCGGACCCTCGCCCACGATCGGGCAAGTCAGCTCCGCGCCATCGATGAACGTCTCGGCGATCACGTCGGCATCAAGCCCTGCGGCCTTCTCGAACGCAGCGCGCATCTGGTCCGCGGCGACCACCTTGGTCAGGCCGATCGATGACCCTTCACGGGCCGGCTTGACGATCAGCGGCAGGCCAAGATCGGCAACCACGGCATCGAAATCGGTATTCGCGTAGAGCATCGCGAAGCGCGGCGTGGCCAGGCCATGCGTCATCCACAGGCGCTTGGTGGCCTGCTTGTCCATGGCCAGCGCCGACGCCAGCACGCCGCTGCCGGTATAGGGGATGCCAAGCTGCTCGAGCAGGCCCTGCATCGTGCCGTCTTCGCCGTAGCGACCGTGCAGCGCGATGAAAACGCGGTCGAAACCTGCCGCAGCCAGTTCGCTGATCGGCAGCAGACCCGGATCGAACGGATGCGCATCGACGCCGCGCGACTTCAGCGCGGCCAGCACGCCGTTACCGGACAGCAGCGAGATCTCGCGCTCGGCGGACTTGCCGCCCAGCAGCACGCCAACCTTGCCCAGCGACTTCGGATCGATATTGGGATGGGCGACGAAGCTCATTGCTGCCCCCCTTGCTGATGCGACACCAACTGGCCCGGCACTGCGCCGATCGAGCCAGCGCCCATGGTTACGACCACATCGCCGGGCCGTACGGCATTCAGGATGGCCTGGGGCATGTCCTCGATCTGCTCGACAAAAACGGGTTCTACCTTGTTTGCGACGCGCAGCGCGCGCGTCAGCGCGCGGCCATCGGCCGCGACGATCGGCGATTCGCCGGCGGCGTACACCTCCGCCAGCAGCAGCGCGTCGACGGTGCCCAGCACCTTGACGAAGTCCTCGAAACAGTCGCGCGTGCGTGTGAAGCGATGGGGCTGGAATGCCAGCACCAGGCGGCGGTCCGGGAACGCGCCACGCGCGGCGGCCAGCGTCGCGGCCATCTCCACCGGGTGGTGGCCGTAGTCGTCGACCAGCGTGAACGTGCCCGAACCGTCGGGCGTCGCCACCTCGCCGTAGCGCTGGAAGCGGCGGCCCACGCCGTGAAACTCGCGCAGCGCCTTGACGATCGACGCGTCCGGCACTTCGAGTTCGGTGGCGATCGCGATGGCGGCCAGCGCGTTCTGCACGTTGTGAATCCCGGGCAGGTTCAGCACGATGTCGAGCGGCGGCTCGGCGTGGCCATTGAGCTGGCGCAGCACGGTGAAGTGCATCTGTCCATCGACGGCGCGCGCATTGACCGCGCGAATCTGCGCGTCCTCGGCAAAACCGTAGCGCACCACCGGCTTGGACACGAACGGCAGGATCTCGCGCACGTTCGGGTCATCGACGCACAGCACGGCAATACCGTAGAACGGCAGGCGCTGGGTGAACTCCACGAACGCCTGCTTGAGCCGGGCAAAATCATGCCCGTAGGTGTCCATGTGGTCGGCGTCGATATTGGTGATGACTTCCATCACCGGAAACAGGTTCAGGAACGACGCGTCGGACTCGTCGGCTTCCGCGACGATGAAATCGCCCGTGCCGAGCCGCGCGTTGGCGCCGGCTGAATTCAGGCGGCCACCGATCACGAACGTCGGATCGAGCCCGCCTTCGGCCAGCACCGATGCCACCAGGCTGGTCGTGGTGGTCTTGCCATGGGTGCCGGCGATGGCCACGCCCTGCTTCAGGCGCATCAGCTCGGCCAGCATCACCGCGCGCGGCACCACCGGAATACGCCTGGCGCGGGCAGCCAGCACTTCGGGGTTGTCGTTGGTCACCGCGGTGGATACCACCACGGCATTGGCGCCCGTCACGTTCTCCGCGTCGTGGCCATGAGCCACGCGCGCGCCGAGTGAAGCCAGGCGCCGCGTGGCGGCATTGCTGCCCACGTCGGAACCCGAGACCTTGTAGCCCAGATTCAGCAGGACCTCGGCGATGCCGCTCATGCCGGCCCCGCCAATGCCTACGAAGTGGATGTTCTTGACAATATGCTTCATTGAATTCGTTTCACGATTTACCCGCCAACTGGCTGCAGATCTCGGCGACGCGCCGGGTTGCCTCCGGTTTGGCCAGGCCGCGCGCAGCGCGCGCCATGTCCTTCAATTGCGTCCGCGACAGGCCGGCGAGCGTCTTCGCCAGACCTTCCGCGGTCAGTTCGTTCTGTTGCACCAGCAACGCAGCGCCCTGCTTCGACAGGAACTTCGCGTTGGTGGTCTGGTGATCGTCCACCGCATGCGGAAACGGCACGAACAGCGCCGCCACACCGGCGGCCGCCACTTCGGAAACCGTCATCGCGCCCGCGCGGCAGATGACCAGATCGGCGTCGGCATAGGCCGCCGCCATGTCGTCGATGAATGGCACGGTATCGCCGGCCACTCCTGCTGCGGCGTAGTTCGCGCGCAGCGTATCGATCTGTTTCGCGCCGGCCTGGTGCTTGACGACCGGGCGCTGCCCCTCGGGCAGCAGCGCGATTGCCTTCGGCACCACGTCGTTGAGCGCGGCCGCGCCAAGGCTGCCACCCACCACGAGCACGTGCAGCGGGCCGGTACGATGGTCATATCGCGACTCCGGCGCCGGAATCTGCGCCAGTTCGGCACGCACCGGATTGCCGGTCCATTCGCTATTCGGCAACGCGTCCGGGAACGCGCAGAGCACGCGGTCCGCGACCTTCGCCAACACCTTGTTCGCCAGGCCAGCGATCGAATTCTGTTCGTGCAGCACCAGCGGGCGCCCGAGCAGCGACGCCATCATCCCTGCCGGGAAGGTGATATAGCCGCCCATGCCGAGCACCACGTCCGGCTTCACCCGACGCAGCGCGCCGATGCTCTGCCAGAACGCGCGCAGCAGGTTCAGCGGCAGCAGGAGCTTGGTCAGCAGGCCCTTGCCACGCAGTCCACCGAACTGGATGTACTCCATCGGAATGTCGTGCTTCGGCACCAGCGTCGCTTCCATGCCCGTACGATTGCCGAGCCAGACCACGCGCCAGCCCTCGTCACGCAACGCACGCGCGACCGCCAGCCCCGGGAACACGTGGCCCCCGGTGCCGCCAGCCATCACGAGCAGCGTGCGTGCGGTCATACCTTCCCTCCGCGCATCAACACCCTGTTCTCGTAGTCAATGCGCAGGACAATCGCCAACGCCACACAGTTCATCAGGATGCCCGAGCCGCCATAGCTGACCAGTGGCAGCGTCAGGCCCTTGGTCGGCAGCAGACCCAGGTTCACGCCCATGTTGATGAACGTTTGCCAGCCGACCCAGATGCCCATGCCCTTGGCCACCAGACCGGCGAAGGTGCGGTCTAGCTGCAGCGCCGTACGGCCGATGTCGAAGCAGCGGCGGACCATCCAGTAGAACAGCACGATCATCACCAGCACACCGATGAAGCCGAATTCCTCGCCGATCACCGCCAGGATGAAGTCAGTGTGGGCTTCCGGCAGGTAGTGCAATTTCTCGATGCTGCCGCCCAGGCCCACGCCGGTCCATTCGCCACGGCCGAAGGCGATCAGCGAGTGCGTGAGCTGATAAGCCTTGCCGAGCGCGTTACTTTCTTCCCACGGGTTCAGGTACGCAAAGATCCGCTCGCGACGCCATGGCGATGCCGTAATCAGCAGCGCGAACGCGCCCACGGCCACGCCGACCAGGCCGGCGAACAGCTTGCCGTTGATGCCGCCCAGAAACAGGATGCCCATCGCCACGGCCGCGATCACCAGGAACGCGCCCATATCGGGTTCGAGCAGTAGCAGCATCCCCACCACGACCACGGCCACCCCCATCGGGAGGAAGCCCTTCGAGACAGTCTGCATCCACTCCTGCTTGCGCACCGTGTAGTTGGCCGCGTACAGCACCACGGCCAGCTTCATCAGTTCGGACGGCTGGAAATTCATCAGGCCAAGCGGAATCCAGCGCCGCGCGCCGTTCACGCCCTTGCCGACGAACGGCACCAGCACGATCACCAGCAGGATCAGCGCGACGATGAACAGCTTCGGCGCGTAGCGGTCCCAGACCTTCACCGGAATCTGGAACGCCACCAGCGCCGTGGAGAGTCCGATCACCAGGCTGAACGCATGGCGCACCAGGAAATGGGCCTCGCGGTAGTTGGCGTAGCGCGGCGAGTCCGGCAGCGCGATCGATGCCGAGTAGACCATCACCAGGCCGAACGTCAGCAGTACGATCGCTACCCACAGCAGGGGCTGGTCGTACTCCATCATGCGGGAGCGGGTCGGCTTGACGCCGGACACCGCATCACGCAGGCCACCCCAGGCATTGCCGATGGTGGCGCCGATGAATCCGCTGCGCTTGACCTGCGAGTCGCTCATGGCATGATCCCCCGGGACAAAGCCAGTTCTTCCACCGCGCCGCGGAACACCTGGGCGCGATGCACGTAGTTACGGAACATGTCGAGGCTGGCGCAGGCCGGCGACAGCAGCACCACGTCGCCCGCTTCCGCGAGGCTGGCGGATTTCTCCACCGCTTCTTCCAGCGAGCCGGCGTCGATCAGCGGTTTGCCGGTCGCCCCCAGCGCCTCGCGCAGCGCACCCGCATCCTTGCCAATCAGCACCACGGCGCGCGCGTATTGCGCCACCGGCGCGACCAGCGGCGAGAAATCCTGGCCCTTGCCCTCGCCACCGGCGATCAGCACCACGTGCTTGTCCAGCCCGCTCAGTGCAGCCACGGTGGCGCCGACGTTCGTCCCCTTGCTGTCGTCGAAGTATTCGACTTCATCGATCGTTGCCACCCATTCCACGCGGTGCGGCTCGCCGCGATACTCGCGCAGGCCGTGCAGCAGCGCGTTGAGCGGCAGGTCGATCGCGCGGCACAGCGCCAGCGCGGCCATCGCGTTGGTGGCGTTGTGCATGCCACGGATGTGCAGCGCGTCGGCCGGCATCAGGCGCTTGTGGCGCACCGGCACGACGGCATCGGCGACGACATCGTCCTTCTTGCGGCGGCGCGGCTTCTGCTCGGCATCGGCTTCGGTGTCGGGCTCGGCCAGCACGAGCCACGGCATCCCGCCTTCGCGCAGCACGCCGTAGCTGCCTGGCGTCTCGGGCAGGTCGGTGCCGAACGTGACCAGCGTGGTACCGCGGCGGGCCATGTTCATCGTCAGCGGGTCCTGCCGGTTAAGCACCTGCAGGCAACCCTTCTCGGCCGGGCCGAAGATGCGCGCCTTGGCGGCGGCATACGCTTCCATGCTGCCGTGCCAGTCGAGGTGGTCCTGCGTGACATTGAGCACCGTGGCCGCGTGCGGCGCCAGCGAGAACGTGTATTCGAGCTGGAAGCTGGACAGTTCGAGCACCCAGACATCCGGCAACGTGGCGCTTGCGATGCAGGCCGACAGCTTGTCCAGCGCGGACGGGCTGATATTGCCTGCCACGCCCACGGTCTTGCCTGCGCGCTCGATCAGCCGGCCGGTCAGCGCGGTGGTCGTGGTCTTGCCGTTGGTACCGGTGATGGCCAGCACGCGCGGGGCGTAGCCCGACGTGGCCTCCAGGTAGCCAATCGCCTGGGCGAACAGTTCGATCTCGCCCCAGACAGGAATACTGCGTGCCTGCGCCGCCTCGAGCAGCGCCCGGGTATTGGGTTCGAGCGGGGACAGCCCGGGGCTGATCGCCACCAGACCGATATCGTCGAGCAGGTTCTCGGTGAACTGCCCGCCCACGAACTGGGCCGTGGTCAGTTCCGCCTGCAGGAAGACAAGGTTGGCGGGCGCCTCGCGTGTGTCGGCCACGCGCACGCGGCAGCCATTCAGGCCGCACCAGCGTGCCATGGCCAGCCCCGATTCACCGAGGCCAAGTACCAGCACATGGGGTTTCTGCAACACGCCAAACACTTCGTTTTCCTGCCTTGTAGAGTCCGTAGGTTAAAAATTTCAGCCCGGGTTCAGCGCAGCTTCAGCGACGACAACCCGATCAGCACCAGCAGCATCGTGATGATCCAGAAGCGCACCGTTACTTGCGTTTCCTTCCAGCCGCCCAGTTCGAAGTGGTGATGCAGCGGCGCCATGCGGAACAACCGGCGGCCTTCGCCGTAGCGACGCTTCGTGAACTTGAACCACGACACCTGGAGCATCACTGACAGCGTTTCCACCACGAAGATCCCGCCCATCACGAACAGCACGATCTCCTGGCGCACGATCACCGCGACCGTGCCCAGCGCCCCGCCCAGCGCCAGCGCGCCAACGTCACCCATGAACACGCGTGCCGGGTGGGCGTTGAACCAGAGGAACGCCAGTCCCGCGCCGGCCATCGCCGAGCAGAAGATCAGCAGCTCGCCCGCGCCGGGAATGTGCGGGAACAGCAGATACTTGCTGTAGACCGCATTGCCCATCACATAGGCAAACACGCCAAGGCCGCCGCCCACCAGCACCACGGGCATGATCACGAGGCCGTCCAGACCGTCGGTCAGGTTCACCGCGTTGCTCGAGCCAACGATCACCAGATAGGTCAGCACGATGAAACCGGTCACGCCGAGCGGGTAGCTCACTTCCTTGAAGAAGGGCACGATCAGGTTCATCTTGTACGGCACGTCGGCGAACATGCCGCCCTCGATCCAGCTCAGGAACAGGCTCCAGATGCGCACGTTGCTGGCCTCGGACACCGAGAACGCCAGATACACGGCGGCAACCAGACCGATCAGCGTCTGCCAGAAGAACTTCTCGCGGCTCGACATGCCGCGCGGATCGCGATAGACCACCTTGCGGTAGTCATCGACCCAGCCAATCGCGCCATAGCCCAGCGTCACGAGCAGCACAACCCAGATGAATCGGTTGCCCCAGTCACACCAGAGCAACGTCGAGATCGCGATCGAGATCAGCACCAGCACGCCACCCATGGTCGGCGTGCCGGCCTTCACCAGGTGCGTCTGGGGGCCGATCGTGCGTACGGCCTGACCGATCTTCAGTTCGGTCAGGCGGCGAATCACCCACGGCCCGAAACCCAGGCCGATCACCAGCGCGGTGACGTTGGCCATCACCGCGCGGAAAGTCAGATAGTTGACGACCCGCAGGAAGCTGTAGTCGTTCTGCAGCCACTGGGCCAGTGTCAATAACATCGTTGGTCTGTTTCGTTAATGAGCGGAAGGTGATGCGACAAGCGCATCGACCATCCGTTCCATGCGCATGAAGCGCGATCCCTTCACCAGCACGGCCGCTGCATTGGCCACCGTGCCCTCCTTGTCTGCCTCCAGCGCCTGCGCCAGGTCTTCCGCGCGAGCGAAATACCGTGCGCCACCGCCATATGCCTGCACCGCGTGCGGTGCGAGTTCGCCTGTTGCCCAGAGCGCGTCGATGCCGCGCTCGCGCGCGTACGCACCGATCTCGGTGTGGAACATCGGACCCTGATCCCCTACCTCGCCCATATCGCCCAGCACCAGCAGGCGCGGGGTCGCGAATCCGGCCAGCACGTCGATCGCGGCGCGCATCGAATCCGGGTTGGCGTTGTACGTGTCGTCGATAACGACGGTGCCCGCCGGGGTGTGCTTCACCTGCAGACGGCCCTTCACGGCGGTGAAGCCGGCGATGCCCGCCTGGATTGCCGCCACATCGACGCCTGCGGCCAGCGCGCACGCCGTAGCCGCCAGCGCGTTGCGCACGTTGTGCACACCCAGCACCTGCAGGCGCAGCGTGAAGCGCCGGTCGGGCGCGGTCACATCCAGCACCTGCACGCCATTCTCCAGCGACACCGTAGCCCGTACGTCGGCCGAAGCATCGGTCCCGAACGACAGCACCTTCCGTGTGCCGGCGGCCTGACGCCAGATGGCCGCATAGGCGCCACCGCTTTCAGCATCGACCGGAAACACGGCCACGCCATCGGCGGGCAGCGCGGCGATGGCGCTGGCGTGTTCATGCGCCACGGCCTCCACGCTGACCATGAATTCCTGGTGCTCGCGCTGGGCGTTGGTGACCACCGCCACGGTCGGCTGGGCGATGCCGGCCAGGTAGATCGTCTCACCCGGGTGATTCATGCCCAGCTCGAGCACGGCCAGCTTGTGATGCGCGCGCAGGCGCAACACGGTCAGTGGCAGGCCGATGTCGTTGTTCAGGTTGCCACCCGTTGCCAGACGATCGCCCTCACCCACGGCCGCAGCAAAGATCGCCGCGATCATTTCCTTGACCGTGGTCTTGCCATTGCTGCCGGTCACGGCCACCGTCGGCGGCGTGAACGTGCGGCGCCAACCCGTGGCCAACTGGCCGAGGCCGGTGCGCGTGTCGGGCACGATCAGCGCCGGCACGTCGACGTCGACCTTGCGGCTCACCATCACCGCGGCGGCGCCGCGCGCGACCACATCGGCCAGAAAATCGTGGGCGTCGAAACGCTCACCCTTGAGCGCGACAAACAGGTCGCCGGGCTCGACGGTACGGCTGTCGGTATGCACGCGCGAAAACGAGCGCGTAGCATCTCCGGAAATACTTGCGCCGGCAATCCAGCCAGCGGCTTGCTGCAGAGTCGTCATCGGTTGGCGGTTCATGCCGACACCCCGCGCGCGCCCAGGGTCAGACGCACGTGCTCGCGGTCGGAGAACGGGCGCTTGCGACCCTGGATCTCCTGCGTGGCTTCGTGGCCCTTGCCGGCCACGAGCACCACGTCGGCCGGGGCGGCATGTTTGATGGCGTAGAGAATGGCGGCGGCGCGGTCCTCGATCAGCGCGGCGCGGGCACGGTCGCTCATGCCGTCGGCGATCGCTTCAAGGATCTCGCGCGGATCTTCGCTGCGCGGGTTGTCACTGGTCAGCACCACTTCATCGGCCAGGCGCTCAGCCACACCGCCCATCAGCGGGCGCTTGGTGGCGTCGCGATCCCCGCCGCAGCCGAACACGCACCAGAGCTTGCCCTGACGCGCCTGGGCCACGGGCCGCAGCGCGGTCAGCGTCTGGACCAGCGCATCGGGCGTGTGGGCGTAGTCGACCACGGCCAGCGGGGCATCGTGGCCGCCGAACAATTCCATGCGGCCATCGACCGGCGTCAGGCGGCGCAGCGCATCGATGGCGGCATCCCAGGTCACGCCCTGCGCCAGCGCGGCGCCGAGCACGGCCAGCAGATTGCTGACGTTGAATGCGCCGATCATCGGCGTGGTCACGTCCGCGGTGCCGAAACTGCCATCGACGTGGAACGCCGTGCCGGCGCCAGTGGCCCGCACGCCAGTCGCGCGCAGCCACTGGCCGCGTGCCACCGAAGCGCCGGCCTTGCCGTCGATACCGTATTCAATGACTTGCGGGGCACTCACGGCCACCGCGTTGCTGGCTAGCAGGCGCTGGCCCATGCCATCGTCGCGATTGATCACCGCCGCCTTGAGGCCGTCCCACGCAAACAGGCGCGCCTTGGCTGCCTCGTACTCGGCCATCGTGCCGTGGTAGTCGAGGTGGTCCTGGGTCAGGTTGGTCAGCACGGCAACGGCAAACCCGGTGCCGGCCACGCGGCCCTGCTCCAGCCCATGCGAGGAAACTTCCATCGCCACGGCGCGCGCGCCGGCGTCGTGCAGTTCGGCCAGGCTGGCCTGCAACTGAACAGCGTCCGGCGTGGTGAAGCCGGTGAGCTTGAGCGCGTCGGGGAAGCCCGAGCCGAGGGTGCCGATCGTCGCGCATCGCGTGCCTGCCATCTGCAGCAGGCGTGCCAGCCATTGCGAGCACGAGGTCTTGCCGTTGGTGCCCGTGACGCCGGTAATCGTCAGATTGCACGCGGCGATGCCGTACCAGCCAGCCGCGATGGGGCCTGCCAGTTCGTGCAGGTGAGACACTGCCAGATGCGGCACGCGATCGTCATGGGGCCATGCGAAGTTGTCAGCCTCGTAGACAACGGCCGACGCGCCGGCAGCGATCGCCTTGTCGATATGCGGACGACCATCGGTAGCCAGACGCTCGTTGCCCAGCACATAGGCGAAGAACACGTCGCCCGGTTGCAGGCGGCGCGTATCGCCGGTCAACTGCGCGTTTTCCGGGGCGTGCGTACGCAGCCAGGCCAGCGCGTTGCTGGCCTGGGCGGAGACTTCGAGCGGAAGCAGCGGTTGGCGCGTCATTGGGTCGCGCTCCATGGTTCGCTCTCAGGCACCTTGTCGGTGACCATCAACTGCCGGATCGGCGAGTCGGGCTGGACATTCAGCGCGCGCAGAGCGCCGCCGGTGATGGCCGAGAAGACCGGGCCGGCGACCGCGCCACCGTAGTGGCTGCCGGAGGTCGGCTCGTCCACGCTGACGGCCACGATCACGCGCGGGTTTGACATCGGGGCCAGGCCGATGAACGAGGCGCGGTACTTGCTGCGGTCGTAGCCGCGGCCTACATGCTTGTATGCAGTACCGGTCTTGCCGCCGACGCGGTAGCCCATCACCTGGGCCTCGGGCGCGGTACCGCCGGGCGCGGTCACGGTTTCGAGCATGCCGCGCACCTGGCGGGCAACCTGGGGCGACAGGATGCGTTCGCCGTCTGTCGGGCCATTGGTCTTGAAGATCGACACGGGAATCAGCTCGCCGTCGTGCGCGAAGATCGTATAGGCGTGCGCGATCTGGAACAGCGACACCGAGAGGCCATAGCCATAGGACATCGTCGCCTGCTCGATCGGCCGCCAGCTCTTCCACGGCCGCACGCGACCCGCCACGGCACCCGGGAAGCCGATCTTCGGCGCCTGGCCCAGGCCGACGCTGGTAAACATGTCCCACATCTCCTGCGGCTTCATCATCATCGCGATCTTCGTCGTGCCGATGTTGCTCGACTTCTGGATCACGCCGCCCACCGTGAGCGTGCCGTAGTTGTGGGTATCGGAGATCGTCGCGCCTTCGAAGTTGAACTTGCCGGTCGTCACGATGGTCGTCGACGGCGTCACGCGTCCAAGCTGCAGCGCCAGCCCGATCGAAATCGGCTTCATCATCGAGCCGGGCTCGAAGGTATCGGTCAGCACGCGGTTGCGAAGCTGCTCGCCCGACAGGCGGCTGCGGTCGTTCGGGTTGTAGGTCGGCCAGTTGGCCAGCGCCAGCACCTCGCCGGTCTGCGCATCGAGCACCACGGCGCTGGCCGCCTTGGCCTTGCTACGCTCGACCACGGCCTTGACCTCGTTGTAGGCCAGATACTGGATCTTGGCGTCGATCGACAGCTGCATGTCCTCGCCGTCGCGCGGGGTCTTCAGGATGCCAACGTCCTCCACCACGCGGCCCAGGCGATCCTTGATCACCTGACGCGCGCCGGCACGGCCTGCCAGCACGCTTTCACGCGCCAGTTCCACGCCTTCCTGCCCCTTGTCCTCGACGTTGGTGAAGCCGACGATATGCGCCATCGCCTCGCCTTCGGGATAGAAGCGCTTGTATTCGCGAGTCTGGTGAACGCCATCGATCTTGAGCGCGGCGATCTTGTCGGCCGCATCGGGCAGCACCTGGCGCTTCAGGTAGACGAAGCTCTTGTCCTCGTTGAATTTGGCGCGCAGTTCCTTTTCGGACATGTCCAGCAGCTTGGCCAATTGGCGCATGCGCTGCGGATCGAGATCGTTCGGCACGTCCTCAGGCACGGCCCAGATCGCCTTGACCGGCAGGCTGGTGGCCAGCACCAGGCCGTTGCGATCCAGGATCTTGCCGCGCGTGGCGGGCAGCTCCAGCGTGCGCTGGAAGCGCTTCTTGCCCTCCATCTCATAGAACTGGTTGCCCGGGCCCTGAATCCACATCGCGCGCGCGGCCAGCGCCAGGAACGCGGCGAACATCAGGAACACCACGAACTTCGAGCGCCACATCGGCAGGCGCAGACCCAGCACCGGGCTGGCAGAGAACTGGCCGGTGCGCGGACGGGCTGCCTCGCCGCGCGACTTGTTGCCGGCGCGGGCGCGGTTCATGGTTGGCCGGGCCATGCTCATTTGGCTGCCCCCTCTGCGGGTTGTTCGGCATCCGGCGGCGTCGATGGCAGCACCACGCCCTGCAGATACTGGGTACGACCGGCCACCGCCGGCGACATCTTGAGCTGCGTGCGCGCGGCCTCGGCAATGCGCGCGCTCTTGCTGAGCGAGCTTTGCTGGTACTGCAGGCGCGACCAGTCGATATCGAGCTGCTTCTCCTCCGACTGCGCGCGTTCGAGTGCCACGAACAGCGTGCGTGCCTGATGCTGCGCGCTGACCAGCGACAGCGCGCAGAACAACAGGGCGGCAAGGAGGAAGAAGGTCAGGCGGTTCATGCCGACTGCTCTCCGAGTTTTTCGGCCACGCGCATCACCGCGGAACGGGCGCGCGGGTTACCGGCCACCTCTTCGGCGCCCGGCTTGAATCGGCCCAGCAGTTTCATCGTCGGCTGCGGCAGGTCGGCCGCGCGCAATGGTGCGCGGCGCAGGGCCGGATCGGCATCCCGCTCGGGGCGGGCGTGCGCCTGCATGAACCGTTTGACGATACGGTCCTCGAGCGAGTGAAAGCTGATCACCACGAGGCGGCCCCCGACCTGAAGCAGTTCGTACGCCGCCTTCAGACCTCTTTCGAGGTCCTCAAGCTCTTGATTGATGTAAATCCGTAAAGCTTGAAAGGTGCGGGTCGCAGGGTCCTGGCCCTTCTCGCGTGTTTTGACGGCTTTCGCCACGAGCGCGGCAAGGTCTGAAGTAGTGGCGAGTGCTCCGCCATCGCCGGATTCGCGCCGGCGAGCAACAATCGCCTTTGCAATCTGTAGAGCAAACCGTTCTTCCCCATAGTCTCGTATCACCCTGGCAATGTCCTGCTCGTCCGCTTGTGCAAGCCACTCGGCGGCGGTAATGCCGCGCGTGGTGTCCATGCGCATGTCCAGCGGGCCCTCGAAACGAAAGGAAAACCCCCTCGCTGCCTCGTCGATCTGGGGCGAGCTGATTCCCAGGTCGAGCAGCACGCCAGCCACCGGGCCACGGCCGGCCAGCCGATCGCCCATTTCCGCAAAGCTCGCGTGCTCAATGGAGAAGCGGGCATCCTTGATGGTGCCCGCTTCTGCGATTGCTGCCGGATCCTTGTCGAAGGCGACCAGGGTGCCGGCCGGCCCCAGCCGGGCCAGTACTGCCCGGCTGTGCCCCCCTCTGCCGAAGGTGCCGTCCACATAGGCGCCGTCGGGCCGCCAGACGAGCGCATCGACGGCCTCGTCCAGCAACACGGTGCGATGGCGCAGGGTGGTGGTCCCCGGCGATTCGGTAGGGCTCATGACCTCTTCAGAAGGAGAAATTCTTCAATGCTTCCGGCATGCCTTGCGCCATCGCTGCCTGTTCCTTGGCGGCGTAGGTCGCGGCATCCCAAACTTCGAAGTGGCTGCCCATGCCGAGCAGCATCACTTCCTTGTCGAGCATGGCGGCACTGCGCAATTCCGGTGCTATCAGCACGCGGCCTGCGCCGTCCATATCCACGTCGGCGGCGTTACCGAGGAAAATCCGCTTCCACCAATGGGCATCCATCGGCAGCGCCGCGATGCGGCCTCGGAAAACCTCCCACTCAGGGCGGGGAAAGAGCAACAGGCATCCGTCCGGGTGCTTGGTCAGCGTAACCCGGCCCTCGGCCTGTGTTTGCAGCGCTTCACGGTGCCTGGCCGGAATGGACATCCGGCCCTTGGCATCAAGCGAAAGCGCCGATGCTCCCTGAAACAAGCTCGCCCCCCTGGTAGCCGTCGGCATCTGAGCCGTCCGGCAGGTCGATTCATCCCTTCCGCTACCAGTTCGGTCTGAGATAAATCATCGCAGAGCCAACCCGGTTTTTCACACAAAAATACACTTCCTCACACTATTTCCCACTTTAGAGGAAGCGTTTTGGCGGGTCAAGGCTCGCTATGGGGCAAGAAACAAGCTTTTTTTAATCAGAACAAAGACTTAGCGCGTCAACCTCACGCACCGCAAAGGTGATTCCTTAATGAAATGAAGAACTTGGGGAGGAAAGCAGAGAAACCACCTGAGAACTACCGGAGGGAATACTGCCGACAGCGCGAAACGCCATCGGTTTCACGCCGTCGGGAAGGATACAACGTTTTGCTGTCAGCCCCTGTCAGGCAAGGGCTCAGGGGACTTTTCCACAACCACCACAGGCAGGTCCGCGACCCATCGCGAAATGGATCGCGACGAAGCGCTTCGAGACGCGGCGATCCTTATCGATCAGATGCGATAGGCGGTGGTGGTCATGACGCGCGATGCGACTTGCATCAATGCGCGAACTGGTCCCGGCAGTGGGATACCCCCTGCGTTCCTCGCGGCATCGCCGTGGCGGACCTCGTCGTCGCGCATTTGTTCGAGGATTGCGCGCGAGCGGCTGTCCGTGGTGGGCAGGCGGTCGAGGTGGCTGGTCAGATGATGCTCGACCTGACGCTCGGTCTCGGCCACGAAGCCAAGGCTGACCTTGTCGCCGGCGCGTCCCGCCAGAACGCCGATCGCGAACGCGCCGGCATACCAGACGGGATTCAGCAGGCTCGGACGCGAGCCCAGTTCACGCAGGCGGTCCGCGCACCAGGCCAGATGATCCTCTTCCTCTTTGGCGGCAGCATCCATCTGCGCGCGCACGGCCGGCGTTCGCGCGGTCAGCTTCTGCGCCTGGTAGAGGGCCTGGGCGCAAACCTCTCCAACATGGTTGATGCGCATGAGGCCGGATACGTGGCGACGCTCCTCGGGGTTCATCTGCTCCGCTTCCGGAGCCAGCCTCTCTGCAGGGTTGGCGCGCTCCGCGCGGGTCGCACCAGCAATCGCGCGCAACGCGACATCGAATTCTCGGATCAACGTATCCATGTCTGTCTAGGGATGGTCTGCGCGCATATCGAACCTTCGCCCCACTGAAGAGGTAGGTCGCACCAAACGCGCCTTCGGGAATTCCCCCATTGTACCCGCGCGACCCTCGCGAGGCCCGCAACATCGCCCGCAACGCCGCGTCTGTGCTGGCATCTGTCGCTTACAGGTACTTAAAAACCCTGAGTTGTGAAAACCAGACAAGACGTTTACCACAGGGTCAAAAGAAGTGCTCTTTTGTTAGAGTGATCGGCAGCTTCCAAGGAAGTCAAGTGCGGAAGGGTGTAGAGGGCTGACGTATGGAGGTCCCTTCCGAGCTTTATCTAATAATTCTTAAGTGGAGATCACCCAGCATGAAAAAGTCGCTTCTCGCGCTTGCCGCGATGAGCGCGTTTGCCACTGCTGCAAATGCGCAATCGAGCGTGACCCTTTATGGTGTCGTGGACTTGCCGATCGAATACACGAACCACCTGGCACCGGGCCTGGGCGCCCCCAATGCCAGCGGCGTTCCTCAAGCGGCACCGGGCGGCGGCAGCCGTGTTGGTCTGTCTGGCGGCGGCGGCCTGTCCGGCTCGCGTTGGGGCCTGCGTGGCACCGAAGATCTGGGCGGCGGCCTGAAGGCACTGTTCGTGCTGGAAAGCGGCTTTGGCCTTGACGATGGCAAGTCGCAGCAAGGCGGCCGCCTCTTCGGTCGTCAGGCATTCCTGGGTCTGCAAAGCGATACGCTGGGTCGCGTGACCTTCGGTCGTCAGTACACCACGATGTTCGACATGTTCGCGAACTTCTCGCCGACCGGCTACGCGACGCTGTATGAACCGGTGGTGGCCCAGCTGGGTACGAACTTCCGCTCGGACAACACAGCCAAGTACACCGCCGTGATCGGCCCGGTTACCGCCGAGGCGCACTGGAGCTTCGGCACGGGCGTCGGTGCGATCGGCACGACCCCGCTGGCCGGCGGCGGCGCTGGCGAAGTGCCGGGCAACTTCAACAACAACGCAGGCGGTGGCGCTGGCGTGCTGTACATGAGCGGCCCCCTTGGCCTGACGGTTGCCTATGACGAATGGCGTCCGGCGGTCAACATTGGCTCGCCTGGCCGGTCGCGCAAGATCGGCGCAGCCGGTAGCTACACGTATGGCCCGGCCAAGCTGATGGCTGGTTACCGCTATGGCCGTACCACGGACAGCAGCGGCAACGAACTGATCCGCGACAACTACTACTGGATCGGCTTGAACTATCAGGTCAGCGCTCCGCTGGGTCTGACGCTTGCCTACTTCTACGACGACGTGACGCAACTGCGCGCCCCTGCCGGGGTTGGCCAGGCCGCCCTGCCGTCGAACAATCCCGCCAACCCGTGGCAGATCAGCTTCGTGGCCGACTACAACTTCTCGAAGCGCACCGACGTCTACCTGACGATGGCCTACGCGAAGAACTCGGGCCTGAACTTCGACACGTCGGCGGTCAGCTTCGCCAACGGCTACTACCTGCAGCAAGGCGCCAACAGCCAGGTCGGCGTGGCCCTGGGTATTCGCCACAAGTTCTGATCGAACCGATTCATCGTTCCTTTCAAGGCGCCCACGGGCGCCTTTTTTCTTGCCACACGCGAGACACGCATAAGGGCTTCACCCCATCCGCCAGGTGGCGGACACCAGACTAGAATGGCTCCGAGACCGGGACAACCGGCCATTAGCCGGCCCTTATACGGAGACCTCGCCATGTCACACCCACGCCGGCGCACTGTCGCGCTGCTGCTTTCGATTGCCCTGAGCCCGCTGGCGGCCGCTTCGGCCCATGCAGCCGACGCCTATCCCACCAAGCCGATCCGTCTGGTCGTGCCATTCCCGGCCGGCGGCACCACTGACATCCTGGCGCGCGCAGTCTCTGCCGAATTGTCGAAGCTGCCCGGCTGGAACGTGGTGGTCGACAACAAACCCGGCGCCGGCGGCAATATCGGCTCGGACATCGTCGCTAAGTCGGCGCCGGACGGCTACACGCTGCTGATGGGCACCGTAGGGACGCACGGCATCAACCAGTCGCTGTACGGCAAGCTGCCGTACGACCCGATCAAGGACTTCGCGCCGATCACCGAGGTGGCGTCGGTACCCAATGTGCTGGAAGTGAACCCCGCCTTCGCGCAACAGAACAAGATCAATACCGTCAACGATCTCATTGCCTACGCACGGGCTAATCCTGGCAAGCTGAACATGGCATCGAGCGGCAACGGCACGTCGATCCACCTGGCCGGAGAGCTGTTCAAGACCCAGACCAAGACCTACATGGTCCACTTCCCGTACCGCGGCAGCGGCCCCGCGCTGACCGACATGACGGGCGGCACGATGCAGGTGATGTTCGACAACCTGCCTTCCTCCATGGCGCTGATCAAGGCCGGCAAGCTCAAGGCGCTGGCCGTGACCAGCGCCAAGCCGTCGCCGGCGCTGCCCGGCGTGCCCACTGTGGCGGCCGCGGCGAACCTGCCGAGCTATGAGGCCAGTTCGTGGTTCGGGCTGCTGGCACCGGCTGGCACGTCGCCGGAGATCATCCATCGCATCCAGCAGGAAGTCGCCAAGAGCCTGAGCACCCCTGCCGTGCGCGACCGAATGATGGCCCAGGGCGCCGATCCGGTCGGCAACACACCCGACCAGTTCGCCGCTCTCATCCGCGCGGAGCACATCAAATGGGCCAAGGTGGTCAAGGATTCCGGCGCAAAGGTCGACTGACGACAACCGATCGTGGCCGGGCAAGGCATATACTTGAAATATCAAGTTTTCGCCTGCCCTAACCACGATGCCCAATCCTTCCTCCGCCAGCAATACCGACGAGCCGGCGCCGGTCGATCTGGAGACCAGCGCTGGCGACTCGGAGCATGAGGCGCTGCGCCTCTGGCTGCGCCTGTTGACCTGCACGAACCTGATCGAGGGTGACATCCGTTCGCGGCTGCGTCAGGATTTCGCGGTCACTCTGCCCCGCTTCGATCTGATGTCGCAGCTCGATCGGCATCCTGAAGGCCTCAAGATGGGCGAGTTGTCGCGCCGCATGATGGTGACCGGCGGCAACGTCACCGGCATCACCGACCAGTTGCAGCAGGAAGGCCTGGTCACGCGCGAGGCGCTGCCCACCGATCGCCGCGCCTATCTGATCCGCCTGACGCCCGCCGGCCGGGCAGCGTTCTCCAGCATGGCGCGCGCGCACGAGGGGTGGATCGAGCAATTGTTCTCCGGCCTGGCCGAAACCGATCGCCGCGCGCTGTTCCGGCTGCTCGGACGCCTCAAAACCAGCCTGCCCACGTCATGACCCAGTTACTCTCTCGTCCGCTGCAACTCATAGGAATCTTGTCCACGGCGTGCGTCGTGGCGGCGTGTGCCTCCTCGGCGCCTTCGGGCCCGCAGATCACCCCGGTTAACGCGACGGTCAAGCTCGGACGCGTCACCGAAAAGACGTTCCTGACGCGGATCGACGTCGCGAACCCGAACGACAGCGGCTACGGCGTCGGTGTGGGAGCCGCCGGTGTTGGCGGCGGTGGTGGCGGTGGGGGCGGTGGGGGCGTTGGCGTGGGCTTCTCGATGGATCTGACCCGCCTGTTCAACCGGCAGCCGCCTCAGCAGATGGATCTCTACCAGTACAAGGTACGGGCGGCCGATGGCACCATGGCGCAGGTGAATGCGCCGGCGGCGCCGGGACTGGAGCCCGGCGCGTGTGTGCGGCTGATCTATCCGGACGGATCGACACAACCGCAGATGGCGCCGTCAAACGAGTGTTGAGGCGCCAGATCCTGCGTCAGGCTGCCTTGCGGCTATCGCGCAGTTCGCGGCGCAGGATCTTGCCGACGTTGGTCTTCGGCAGTTCGGTACGGAACTCGACGTACTTGGGGCGCTTGTAGCCGGTCAGGCGATCCTTGCAGAACGCGATCACGTCGGCCTCGGACAACGCCGGGTCCTTCTTGACCACGAACAGCTTCACCACCTCGCCCGAATGCTGGTCCGGCACGCCCACAGCCGCAACTTCCAGCACGCCAGGGCATTCCGCGACCACGCCTTCCACTTCGTTCGGATACACGTTGAAGCCCGACACCAGGATCATATCCTTCTTGCGATCGACGATCTTGGTATAGCCGCGCTCGTCCATCACGCCGATGTCGCCCGTCTTGAAGAAGCCGTCCGCGGTCATGACCTTGGCGGTCTCGTCGGGGCGGTTCCAGTAGCCGGCCATCACCTGCGGCCCGCGCAGGCAGATTTCGCCCGGCTGGCCGAGCGGCAGTTCGTTGCCGTCGTCGTCGCGGATCGACACGTCGGTCGACGGCAACGGCAGACCAATCGTGCCGGAGAACGCATCGGTATTGGTCGGATTGCAGGTGGCCGACGGCGAGGTTTCGGACAGGCCGTAGCCTTCGATGATCGGGCAGCCCGTCTTCGCCAGCCAGTTCTTGGCCACGGCTTCCTGCACGGCCATGCCGCCGCCATTGGCCACGCGCAGGCCCGAGAAATCGATCTTGGCGAAGTCCGGATGATTCAGCAGCGCGTTGTAGAGCGTGTTCACGGCCGGGAACATGTGGAACTTGTACTTCTGCAGTTCCTTGATGAATCCCGGGATATCGCGCGGATTCGGGATCAGGATGCTCAGGCCACCGCTGCGCATACCCAGCAGGCAGCAGACGGTCAGCGCGAAGATGTGGTACAGCGGCAGCGCGGTGATGGTGACCACCTGGTCGATAGGCGCACCCTTGGCCAGCGCCGGCTGCATCCACGCTTCGGACTGCAGCACGTTGGCCACGATGTTCCGATGCAGCAGCGTGGCACCCTTCGACACGCCGGTGGTCCCGCCCGTGTACTGCAGGAACGCCACGTCATCCGGACCGGTGTTGACCGGCTTCAGCGTCATCTTCCGGCCTTCGGCCAGCACGTCCTTGAAGCGCACGCAGTGGGGCAGTTCCCAGGCCGGCACCATCTTCTTGACGTTACGGACCACGAAATTGACGATCGCGCCCTTCACCGTACCGAGCAGATCGCCCATGCTGGCCACCACGACGTGCTTGACCGGTGTGGCCGACAGCACGGCCTGCAGCGTCGATGCGAAGTTCTCGAGGATGACGATCGCCTCGGCGCCGCTGTCCTTGAGCTGGTGCTCGAGTTCACGCGGCGTGTAGAGCGGGTTGACGTTGACCACCACGTAGCCGGCACGCAGCACAGCCGCCAGCACCACCGGATACTGCAGCACGTTCGGCATCATGATCGCAACGCGCGCGCCGGGGCGCAGGCCCCGCGACTGCAGCCATGCGGCAAAGGCGTGGGAAAGCTGGTCGAGTTCGCCGTAGGTTATCGCATGGTCCATGCAGATGAATGCCCGGCGATCAGCATAGGTACGGAACGATTCCTCGAGCAACTGGGCCAGTGAACGGAACTGGCTGGCGTCGATCTCTGCTGGCACGCCTGCCGGATAGTTTTTCAGCCACAGCTTTTCCATACCGTCTCCTGAATTTCTGAATGGTCGTTCGATTTTTTCGCAATGCTAAACGCGCGATGCTATCGAGACAACACGTTAGACGAAGTCCTCCACGAATACGACCGTGAAATCATGGATTATGCGTCACCCATTAAGGTGACCAAGGGAATACCCTGACGGCCTCAGCTGGCTTTGACTGCGATCAATTCGGCAGGACCAGTTTCATCATGTTCCTGGCCAACTCCTGCGCCAGCGTCTCCGGGTCCATGCGTCCCGGCTCGTGCCACGTGTACATGAATCCAATCACGCCGCCCATGGAATGCGCGGTCACGCGCGCATCGCCGAACTCGAACACGCCCGCCTCACGACCTTCTTCCAGAAGCGCGTACAGGTCGCGATAGAAATCGCGCGCCATGGTGTTGAGCCATTCCACCGTGTCCGGCCTCAGGTACTGGTTGTCGCGAAAGCTCAGGGCGGCGGCCACATGGCAGCGGACGCAGCGTCGCGCCATTTCCAGCAGGCAGGCGCTCAGCCGCTCGCGAACCGGCAGCGCCGGGTCGGCGGTCTCGCGGATCACCGTCAGACAGGTCTGTGCCGACTCGCGACACAGGATGTCGAAGATCTCGTACTTGTCAGCGAAGTAGTAATAGACGGCGGGCTTGGTCACGCCGAGCGCCCGGCACAGATCATTCATCGTCATGCCTGGGTAGCCCTTCGTGTAGAAGAGCTGGCCCGCCGCGTCGAGAATCTGGCGACGACGCGCTTCCTGTCGTTCGGCAACGTGCGCGCGTGCAGGGCCGCTTTCTGCCAGCGTGGTGGCTTCGGCGGCACGAGGCGTATGGCCGGTTCTTTTGAGGGCGCGAGGCATGACGGCCATTCTCGCACGGCCCGCGCGCACCACCATTGGGAAACTCCCGCGATTGACCTCGGTGGCTACTGCCCCTGACTGGTAGCGGATGTCTGACTGCCGGCGTCCGTCGCACGCAAGGCGGTCAGTGGCTTCACCTCGGTGGCGGGCGGCGCCAGCTTGCGCAAGGCCGCGTCGCGCTCTGCCGGCGGGAGATCGCCGATCTTGCGCGCGGCCGCGTAGAAGCGGTCCCAGTCACCATCGCATTGCGCCAGCAACGCGGTAAAAGCCGGCACCCATTGCTGATACGTGGCGACAGCGGCCAGATGGGCATTGGTCAGCGGCTGCTCGAACCATCGGTCGTAGCCGCTGTAGCCGCCCCACTCGTCCTTCTTGAGGTTCGCATACGTCTGGCGCAGTTCGTCGAAGATACGCGCTTTGCCTTGCCGCTTGGCGTCGTCGTCGAGCGGCGAATGGTAAAGCTCGACCAGTTGGTCGCGCGCGCCCAGCAGCATGGTGCGGAACTGGCGCCGCCGCTTGTCGTAGATCTGATAGCTGGCGCGCACCTCGGGCGACCCTTCCTGCGCGAGCCAGCGCTCGACGCCGGCCGTCTCCACCGCCGTGGCAAATGATTCGTTGAACGCCGTGTCGTTGCGCACGTAGACCACCTGATGCGCCAGTTCGTGGAAGATCAGCCGCGCCAGTTCGCCTTCGGGCAGGTAGACAAAGGTGTTGAGCAGCGGGTCGTCGAAGTAGCCAAGCGTGGAATACGCGGGGATGCCGGCCACATAGGCCTCCAGCCCGTCACGGCGCAGCCCCAGCGCGTAGTGGTCGGCAGCTTTCTGGTCGTAGTAGCCCCGATAGGTGATGCAACCGACGATCGGAAAGCACCACTTGCGCAGATCCATCGACAGCTCGGGCGTGGCGAACACGCTCCACACCACATAGGGACGATGCAGGTTGGCGTAGCGGCGATAGCTGCCGTTGTCAGGCAGCTTTAGCTCGCGCGAGGCGTAGTCACGGATCTCGCGGGCCAGCGTCAGACGCTGGGCCAGGCGCGCATCGTGGGCGCCATTGGCCGTGGCAATGGCATCGTCGATCGGTTGTGCCTGCGCCATCACGCCGAGATGGCCGCCGATCGACTGATAGTAATAGCCGAGTGTGTCGCAGCCGGCCACCAGCAACGCCGCGCCGAGCACCGCCAGGGCACTCGCCAGGCGCCGGCGGGCCGGCCAGCGGATCATGATGCCAGCGCCTCCGCGGGCACCGGCTCCACTTCGACCAGGCAGTCGTAGAAGACCGGCGCGCGCCCCAAGTCCGTCAATCGCTGGCTGGTCAGTTCGTTGGCGTTCTTGCCATCCGGCGCGAGCTTCTTCCACCAGATCGACAGGCCGACGACCAGGCCCTGCCGGGCGCGGTCGGTCACGCGGGCGCGCGCCTGCATGCTGCCGCGATCGTTGAAGGCGCGGACCTGCGCACCATTGGCAATGCCACGCGCCGCGGCGTCGAGCGGATGGATGTCGAGATGCGGCTCGCCTTCGGTGGCGCGCAGGCTGTCGACATTGACGAACGTGCTGTTGAGGAAGTTGCGTGCCGGCGGCGAGATCATCGCCAGGGGGTAACGCGCGAACAGTTCGGGGGCCGAGGAAGGCGCTTCGTACGGCGGCACGTAGGCGGGAACGGGATCAAGCCCCTCTCGCGCCATTGTCTCCGAATAGAACTCGCACTTGCCCGATGCCGACGGGAAGCCGCCCTCGGCGAATGGCGCCTTGGCGATATTCAGTTTCTGCCAGCCCCGTGCCTTGAGGGAATCCCAGCTAATACCCGCCGCGCGCTTGTCGTCACGCAGGACGGCCTGCGATGCGATCGCCTCGTCGCTGTCGGCAAAGCAGGGCTCCGTGAATCCCATGCGCGCGGCCAGCCGGCGGAAGATCTCGGTGTTCGGCAGCGCCTGCCCGAGCGGCTCCACCGCCTGGTTGTTCGCCAGGAAGTAAGTGTGGCCGTAGGCCTTGTGCACATCAACGTGCTCGAGCTGCGTCGTGGCCGGCAGCACGATATCGGCGTAGTCGGCCGTATCGGTCCGGAAGTGTTCCAGTACAACCGTGAACAGGTCGTCGCGTCCAAACCCGGCCGCCACCTTCCCCGATTCCGGCGCCACTGCCACGGGGTTGCTGTTGTAGACCACCACGGCTTCGATCTTCGGGCCGTTGCCGGTGGTGCCGTCGTCCAGCAGCGCGTCGCCGATCGTGCTCATGTTGATCGTGCGCGGCAGGTTCGGCCAGCCAGGCAGCAGGTCGGGGCGTTGCAGCGCCGCGTTGTCGACCGGGAAGAAGCCCGACGTCGACAACAGCAGGCCGCCTGCGGCCTCGCGCCATGCACCGACCAGCGAAGGCAGGCACGCCACGGCACGCACTGCCTGGCCGCCACCGTGCACGCGCTGCATCCCGTAATTCAGGCGGATCGCCACCGGCTGGCGCTCGCGCACGGCGAGTTTGCCGTACAGCCCGGCGAGCCACTCGATGTCATCGACCGGAATCCCGCAGATCCGCGCCGCCGTTTCCGGCGAAAACTGCATCGCCCGTTCGCGCAGCGCGTCGAAGCCAACGGTATGGCGGGCGACGTAGTCGTGGTCGATCAGGTCGTCGCGAATCAGCACGTGCATCATCGCCAGCGCCAGCGCGGCGTCGGTGCCCGGCATCGGCGCGATATGACGATGGCATTTCTCCGCCGTCAGCGAGCGGTACGGGTCGATCGCCACCAGCGTCGCGCCACGGCGCTTGGCTTCCTGGGCGCGCGTCCAGAAATGCAGGTTCGACGTAATCGGATTGCTGCCCCAGATAATGATCAGCTTCGCGTCGACCACCTGCTCCATGTCCATGCCGACGCTAGCGCCGTAGGTATGGCGCAGGGCCGTGGCGCCCGCACTGGCGCAGATCGTGCGATCGAGCAGCGAGGCGCCGAGCTTGTGGAAGAAGCGCGCGGCCATGCTCTCGCCCTGTACCAGGCCCATCGTGCCGGCGTAGCTGTAGGGAACGATCGCCTCAGGATTCCGGGCGGCGATCGATGACAGCCGCCCGGCAATTTCGTCGAGCGCCTCGTCCCACGAAATTGGCTCGAACCTGCCCTCGCCCTTCTTGCCCACGCGCCGCAGCGGGGTCAACAGCCGGTCCGGGTGATAGGTGCGTTCGGTATAGCGCGAAACCTTGGTGCAGAGCACACCCTGGGTGCCCGGATGCTCGGGGTCTCCGGCGACCTTGATCGCCCGGCCGTCTTCGACGGTGACGAGCAGTGCACAGGTATCGGGGCAATCGTGGGGGCAGGCGGCGCGGACGATGCGGGTGGCCATGGCGGTATCGGCAGGCAGATAACTTCAGTGGGGCGCCCGGTGTGGGCAATGAAGTACGGCGAACGGGCCAGCGTCAGGGCGAATCGAACTTCGCCTCTTCCATGTTCCGCCATGTGACTGTGGCGCAACGGCCTCGTCCGAACATTCCCAACCGGGAGAAATTGTTTGGCTCCGATTGTATTCGATTATGATGTGCCGGCGCGTTCCGCCCCCTGGGTCGGAAAGAACCCGCAGCGACGTCAGATCGCGAGGGGACGCGGATCCGAGAAGCAACACAGCAGTAACAAGAATGGTTGACGGATTTTTTGACGGGGATTCACATGGTTTTGCAATCTAGGGTCAATCGCCGGACATTTGCCGGCCTGCTGATGGCATGCGCCATCGGTAGCTGCGGCGTGACTGGCGCCGCCTTTGCCGCCAACACCACGGCTGGCGAAACGGGGGTCACGGCCGACAGCATCCTGCTGGGCCAGTCGGCCGCGCTGTCCGGCCCCACGGCCGTGCTCGGCAAGCAGATGAACGCCGGCGCCCACCTCTACTTCGACTACATCAACAAGCAGGGCGGCGTGTTCGGCCGCAAGATCGAACTCAAGGCGCTCGACGACATGTACGAGCCGGAAGAGGCCGTCAAGAATACGAAAAAGCTGATCGAGGAAGACCGGGTCTTCGCCCTGTTCGGCTACGTGGGCACACCGACCAGCCAGGCCGTGATGCCGCTGGTCAACCAGGCACGCATCCCGTTCTTCGCGCCGTTCACGGGGGCGCAGTCGCTGCGCGACCCGCAGAGCCGCTACGTATTCCATGTGCGCGCCGGCTATGAGGAAGAAACCGCCGCGATCGTGCGCCAGATCCGTACCACCGGCCTCAAGCGCATCGTCGTGGTCTTCAACGACGACGCTTACGGCCGTGCCGGCCTCTCCGGCGTCGAGCACGCCATCAAGGCCCTGCCGGCCGACAGCGGCGTGCAACTGGTGGCCCAGGAAAGCGTGATCCGGAACACGGTGGAAATCGGCGATGCCATGCAGACGGCGATGAAGGCCAAGCCGGACGCGGTCGTGCTGATCAGCGCCTACCGCACGGTCGGCGCCTTCGTGAAGGAAGCGCTGCGACGCGGCTACAGTGGGCAGTTCTACAACGTGTCGTTCGTCGGCACCCAGGCGCTGGCCAAGGAAGTGGGGCCGCAGGGCAGCGGCGTGATCATCTCGCAGGTAATGCCGCACCCCGGCAATGCCACGCTGCCGGTGGTGCGCGAGTACCTGCGGCTGCTGCAGGCGGCTGGCAAGCAGAACGACTTCGACTACGCCAGCATCGAGGGCTTCATCGCCGCCAAGTCGTTCGTCGAGGGCCTGCGGCGCGCGGGCAAGGACCTGACGCGCGAACGCCTGGTGACGGCGCTGGAAACCATGCGTAACGTCGACCTCGGCGGCTATATCGTCCAGTTCTCGCCCGAGAGCCATGTCGGCTCGAAGTTCGTCGAGATGACGATCATCAACTCGCGGGGCGTGGTGATTCGCTGACGGCCTTTCTTGCTCCCCTCTCCCGCACTGCGTGAGAGGGGAAAGAACACTCACCCAGTCAGGTTTGATCGTTCAGATGGCACGCTGAAAACCTCAGCGGCGCGATCTCCTTCAGTACCGGCTGCTCGGTCTTGCAACGTGGCATCGCGTGCGGGCAGCGCGGATGAAAGTGGCAGCCGGTGGGCGGATTCAGCGGCGACGGAATCTCGCCCCGGATCGCCACGTAAGTCTTCTTGCCGACCTCGAGCTTCGGCGCCTCGGCCAGCAACGCCTGCGTATAGGGATGATTCGGCGCGGCGAACACCTCCTCGGTCGGCGCGGACTCCACCACACGTCCCAGATACATGATCACCACGCGGTCGCTGATGTGCTTGACCACGCCCAGATCATGGCTGATAAACAGGTACGTCAGGTTCAGTTCTTCGCGCAGGCGCATGAACAGGTTCAGCACCTGGGCCTGGATCGATACATCTAGCGCCGCCACCGATTCATCGCAGACCAGGAACTCCGGCTTGACCGCCAACGCGCGCGCAATGCCGATCCGCGCGCGCTGACCGCCCGAGAATTGGTGCGGGAAGCGGCGCAGCACGGTCGGATCCATCCCCACGCGCACGAGCATGTCTTCCACATACGCCTTCTGCGCGCCCTTCTCCACCATGCCGTGGACGACAGGCGCCTCGCCGACAATGTCGAGCACGCGCATCCGTGGATTCAGCGACGCGTACGGGTCCTGGAAAATCATCTGGATCGCAAGCTGCTTCTCGCGCTTCCGGTCTGGCGGCAGCCGGTCGAGATCCGTACCGCGCCAGAATCGTTCCCCTTCAGTCAGCGTGTGCAGGCCCACGGCCATGCGGCCCAGCGTGGACTTGCCGCAGCCCGATTCCCCCACGAGACCAACAACCTCGCCAGTGCGGATCGAGAGATCGACATGATCCACCGCATGAACGATCTCCACGCGCTGCTTCGCGCCGAAGACATTGGCGACTTTCGCCGCGATGTCGAGCGACTTGACGAAGCGCTTGGAGACGCCTCGCAGTTCCAGCAGCGGCGCCGGCGGCAGGGCCGTCTCCGCCGCCACGCCGGAGGCCAGGGCGCCCGGGGTATCCATCACATTCGAGCTCATGCGGCCTCCTGCTGGGCGTGTACCGGATGGAAGCAGCGCAACTGCCTCCCATCTGGCGACAGTTCAAGCGGCGGCTCGGTGGCACAGATCTCCGTGGCATAGGGGCAGCGCTCGCGAAACGCGCAGCCGCTCGGCAAATTCAGCAGCGATGGCGTCATGCCCGGAATCTGCCGCAGCGGCACACCACGCGGATTGCGCGACGGCGCCGAGTCGATCAGCCCATGGGTATAAGGATGCCGGGGAGCTTCTAGCACCTGCCGCACGTCGCCCGATTCGACGATCTTGCCCGCGTACATCACGCAGACCTTGTCGGCCAGCCCCGCCACAACGGAAAGGTCATGAGTGATCCAGATCAGCGCGGTGCCGGATTCGCGGCACAGCGTCTGCATTTCATACAGGATTTGCCCCTGAATCGTGACGTCGAGCGCGGTCGTCGGCTCATCGGCGATGATCAGGTCGGGCTTGTTGAGCAGGGCAATCGCAATCGCCACGCGCTGGCGCATACCGCCGGAAAACTGATGCGGATAGGCCTGCAGCCGCTCGTCTGGCGACGGGATGCCGACGCGTGCCAGCGCATTGCGCGCGCGCTCACGCGCGGCGGCCTTGCTGACATCGTCGTGCGCGCGCACGGCTTCGATCATCTGGGTGTCGATGCGCAGGACCGGGTTCAGCGTCATCATCGGGTCCTGAAAGATCATCGCGATCCGGTTGCCGCGCACGTCGCGTTGCTGCGCGGGCGTCAGCGCGCGCAGGTCGCGAGTCACGCCGTCCCGGCTGGTCAGCGCGATGCGGCCTTCCACCACTTTGCCCGGCGGATCGATCAGCCCCATGATCGAATAGCCGGTCATCGACTTGCCCGAGCCCGATTCACCGACCAGGCCCATGATCTCGCCACGGCCAACCGTGAACGACACGTCGTCCACGGCACGCGCCACGCCGGCTCGGGTAAAGAACTGCGTTTTCAGATGTTCGACGACCAGGGTTGGTTGCGTCATGTCGGCTCCTGGTCCGTTATTGCGTTTGCAGGCGCGGATTGAGCACATCGCGCAACTGGTCGGCCACGAGGTTCATCGCCACGATTGTGATCACGAGGGCGATGCCCGGGAAGAAGCTGATCCAGTACTTGCCGGACAGCATGTACTGCTGGCCATTGGCGATCAGCATCCCAAGCGACGGCTCGGTAACCGGCACACCGAGCCCTAGGAACGACAGCGTGGCTTCCAGCGTAATGGCCGACGCGACTTGCAGCGCGGCGATGACGATCAGCGGCGGTAGGCAGTTCGGCAGCAGGTGGCGGAACATGATGCGCCCCGGCGGCAGACCCAGGCAGGTGGCCGCCTCGATATACTCCTTGCGCCGCTCGACCAGCGCCGCGCTACGCGTGGTGCGCGCGTAGTAGGCCCACTGCACAGCCACCAGCGCGATGACGATGTTGCCGATGCCGGGGCGCAGGAACGCCAGCAGGATCAGCGCCAGCAGGATCGGCGGAAACGAAAGCTGCAGGTCGGCCACGCGCATGATGAAGGCCTCGGTGCGGCCGCCGATGAAGCCCGCGAGCAGGCCGAGCGTGGCGCCCAGCAGCAACGCGATCACGGTGCTGACCACCCCGACGCCCACGCTGATGCGCAGGCCGTACATCACCGCGGAGAGCATGTCGCGGCCCTGTTCGTCGGAGCCCAGCAGGAACGTCATGCCACTGCCCGCCTGCTCGCCGGGGGCCAGGCGGGCGTCGAGCACGTCCAGGGTCGCGAGGTCATAGGGATTCTGAGGCGCGAGCCATGGCGCGAATATCGCAATCAGGATGATCAGCCCAAGGATGACCAGCCCCAACATCGCGAGCTTGCTTTCCATGAACTGCCTGGCGAAGCGGCGGAACGGCGTCTGCTCTTTGGCGGTACCGGCCACCTTGGCCGCGTTTTGCGGTACGGTCGAAGTACTCATGGCTCAGCCCTTGTTGTCGGCAATCCGCACGCGCGGATCGAGCATGCTGTAGATGATGTCGACCAGCAGGTTGATCAGGATGAACAACGTCACGATCACCATCAGGTAGGCAACGATCACCGGGCGGTCCAGCAACTGGATCGAGTCGATGATGAGCTTGCCCATGCCGGGCCAGGCAAAAATGGACTCCGTGACGATCGCGAAGGCGATGATCGACCCGAACTGCAGCGCGATCACGGTCACGATCGGAATCATGATGTTCTTCAGCACGTGCACCCCGACGATGCGGGTGTTCGACAGGCCCTTGGCGCGCGCGAACTTCACGTAGTCCTGCAGCATCGCCTCCTGCGTGCCGGCGCGCGTCAGACGGATCACCATCGCGATATTCAGCAGCGACAGCGTGACGGCCGGCAGGATCAGGTGGCGGATACCGTCCACGGTCAGAAAACTCAGCGGCACACCCAGCACGCGCACCGTTTCTCCTCGGCCGTTGGATGGCAGCCATCCAAGCTGCACCGCGAAGACCATGATCAGCATCAGGCCCACCCAGAACGTGGGCAGGGAAAAGCCGAGGATCGACACGGTCATGATCGACTTGCCGGCGATGCCATTCGGCCGGAGCCCGGCCCACAACCCCAGCGGAATACCGAGCACGATCGCCAGCAGGATCGCGCACACGGCCAGCTCCAGCGTGGCGGGCATCCGCTCGAAGATCAGCTTGAGCGCGGGCGTGCCGTGCGCGAACGAGGTGCCGAGGTTACCGTGCAGCGCGTTCTGCAGGAAGATCCAGTATTGCTCCCAAAGCGGCTTGTCGAGACCGAGCGCGGCGATCGTACGTTTGATGTCTTCCTGGTCCGCCTGCGGACTGATCAGGATATCGACCGGATTCCCGATTGCGAAGACGCCAAGAAACACGAGCAGCGACATGACGAGGAGCACAACCACGCTCTGCATCAGCCGCCGGATGATGAAGACCAGCATGTTCTTACCACTATCCTTTCGCTGGCGGCCGCATGCGGCCCGTCAGCGTGTTCGCGGCCCACTGGGGCAGGCGTGGGCGGATTGCCCCGGCTGCATGGACGCAGTCGGGGCCGCGATCATACCGGAGCCATCAAAGGCCCGCGTGCGGGCAGAATCATTGCGCGCCGGCCGGCTTGAAGTTGTGCGCGTATGTCCGTTCGTCGGTACGGGGGATGTACACGATGCCCTTCTGCGTGGCCCACGTGGTCACCTGATGATGGATCGGAATGATGCCATCATCGAGGATCGCGATGGCAGTGGCTTCCTGCAACAGCTTCGAGCGCTCATTGTCATCCACGGTGGCCAGCGCCTTCTCCAGCACCACATCCATCTTCGGATTGCAGTACTCGCCCCAGTTGGTGGTACCGAAGCCCTTCTTGGAGTCCTCGCAGGCTAGCAGCGCGCGCAGCGGCGAGCTGACCTCACCGGTCTGGGCACCCCAGCCCAGCAGGCCGAACGACCATTCGTGCTTGATCCCCTTCGCTGAGTAGGTGGCCATCGGCATCCCTTCCACCTTGGTGTTGATGCCAATGCGCGTCAGGTTCTGCGCGATGGTCTGCGCGATCTTCTCGTCGTTGACGTACCGGTTGTTCGGCGTATGCAACGTCAACCCGAAGCCATTGGGGTAGCCCGCCTCGGCCAGCATCTTCTTCGCCGCCTCGGGATCGTACTTGACCGTCTTCAGCGCCGGGTTGTAGCCGAACATCGTCGGCGGCACGAGGTTATTGGTTGGCTCCGCCAGCCCTTCCATCAGACGATCCTTGATGCCCTGGCGATTGATGGCGGTGCTGATGGCAAGACGCACGCGCGGGTCCTTGAGCGGATTCTTGTCCATCGCCTGGCCGTCCTTCGTAGTCACGAACGGTGACTTGTCCCGTTTGGCGTCGAAGTACAGATAGATCACGCGATGCGAGATCTTCGAGAAGAACGAAAGCTTGGGATCGTTGCGGACTTTGGGCAGGTCCGGCGTCGGCACGTTCTCGATCGCCTGCACATCGCCCGACAGCAGCGCCGCCAGACGCGTGGCCGGGTTCGGGATGAAGCGCAGCGTCACCTTGTCCCAGGCCGGCTTTGGCCCCCAGTAGTCGGGGTTCTTGACCAGTTCGACGCGATCGTCGCGCGCGTAGCTGACGAACTTGAACGGCCCGGTGCCGATCATCCCCTTGCCCTGCGCGAAGTCGTCGGAAGACAGGCCCTGCGTGGCCTTCTTCTGCACCATGAACACCGCCGTCAGGTCGTTGAGCATCAACGGATACGGCTGGTTGGTGGTCAGCTGGATCGTGTACTTGTCGATGATCTTCTTGTTGATGATCGCCTTGGTGTACACATCGAACTTGCCCGGGCTGTTGAGAATCGTGGCAGGCCGGTCCAGTGACCAGGCGACGTCCTCGGTGGTCAGCTCCGTGCCGTCATGCCACTTGACGCCCTTTCGGATCTTGAATTCCCAGGTCAGGTTGTTGACGAGCTTCCACGACTCGGCAAGTCCGGGAATAACGCGGCTGTCCGGATCAAGCTTGATCAGGGTCTCGAACACGTGCTCGGACACGTTGATGTTCGAGAACAGGTTGTAGAAATGTGGATCCATCGAGGTCGGTGGCGAACTCATGGCGATCTTCAGATCCACGGCGTGAGCTGGCGCGGCCAAACCGAGGCCGAGGGCGCTGGTCAGCAGGACGGTGTTGATCGTCTTGCCGATGGCCTTCCTGATGTGACGAAGGGACATCGCGCGATTCTCCCAAGGGGAAGTCTTGAAATGACGGTTAGGATCAGCCACGTCGGTCGATTGCCCGTGAGGAAGGCCGCATTTTGGTGCGACGATTCTGCAAGGCAAGATGCCACGCGGCCGGCCAGGCACTTCAAGCATGAACTGTTCCAGCACTGCAATGGGTCCGCCATGCGGGGAAACCCACCCGGTTGGACGCGCCGTCGCAATGCTGCGCCGCGCCACAATCGGACCATAACTGTTGCATCGGCAATGGCTTGTGGCCGGCACCATGTGAGATCAGACAGGGATCAAGCGGGAACTAGGCGACCCATGACAAGCCGCGGCGCCGCCGCGTTTTGGCGCTTTGTGTACAGGCATCGTATGATCGGGGGTATCCAATCGCCCCATCCGCCTGGACTGGCATCATGAAGCTCATCCCCGAAATCCTGCAGGCGCAAGCCGAAATCCGAACCCTCCGACGCGACATCCACGCCCATCCCGAACTCTGCTTCCAGGAGCAGCGCACGTCCGATCTGGTGGCAAAGAGCCTCGAGTCATGGGGGATCGAAGTCCATCGCGGACTGGGCACGACGGGCCTGGTCGGCGTGATTCGCAACGGCGATAGCGGCCGCACCATCGGCCTGCGCGCGGACATGGATGCGCTGCCGCTGCAGGAGGCCAACACGTTCGGCCATCGCTCCCAACACGAAGGCAAGATGCACGCGTGCGGCCACGACGGCCATACCGCGATGTTGCTGGGCGCGGCCCGCCACCTGGCTGAGCATCGCAACTTCGACGGCACGGTTCACGTGATTTTCCAGCCCGCCGAGGAAGGCGGCGGCGGTGCGCGCGAGATGATCAAGGACGGACTGTTCGACCGCTTCCCGTGTGATGCCGTATTCGGCATGCACAACTGGCCCGGCATGCCAGTGGGCACGTTCGGCACCACGGCGGGCCCGCTGATGGCATCGAGCAACGAATTCAAGATCACGGTGCGTGGTAAGGGCGCGCACGCGGCCATGCCGAACAATGGCTGCGACCCGGTGTTCACGGGCGCGCAGATCGTGTCCGCGCTGCAGGGCATCATCACGCGCAACAAGCGCCCGATCGACGCAGCGGTGATCTCCGTCACGCAGTTCCACGCGGGCGACGCCACCAATATCGTGCCGGACTCGGCATGGATCGGCGGCACCGTGAGAACGTTCACGATCCCGGTGCTTGACCTGATCGAGCGCCGCATGGAGGAAGTCGCTCGGGCCGTGGCACAGGCGTTCGATTGCACGATCGAGTTCGAATTCAGCCGCAACTATCCCCCGACCATCAACAGTGCGGCCGAAGCCGAGTTCGCCGTGGGGGTAGCCACCGAGCTGGTGGGCGCATCGAATGTCGATGGCAACGTCGAGCCGACCATGGGCGCCGAGGATTTTTCGTTCATGCTGCAGGCAAAGCCAGGCTGCTACCTGTTTATCGGCAATGGCGAAGGATCGCACCGCGAAGCTGGCCACGGCATGGGCCCGTGCATGTTGCACAACCCGAGCTATGACTTCAACGATGAACTGCTGCCAATCGGCTCGTCGTTCTTCGTGAAGCTGGTGGAGAAGTGGCTGGCGCCGGCCTGATTCCCGGCTTTTCCTTCCGTATTGACACAACGGACGCACGATGACGCACACGCACCTGGATGACGCCACGGCGGAGCGGTTTGCCCACGTGGCGCTTGAAAACATCGCGCGTCAATATCCCTATAAGGTCGACCATCTGATGGTGGGCGCCGACGATCTGTCGGCGCCAGCCGTCATGCACCCTGTCTTTTACGGGAGCTACGATTGGCATTCATCGGTGCACATGCACTGGCTGCTTGTGCGCGTCCTGTCGCTGCGGCCTGCGCTGCCAGTCTCCGATCGGATTCGTGCGGCCCTGGACAGGCAATTGCGCCCTGAGGCAATTGCGGCTGAGCTGGCGTATTTCGAACGGCCGGCATCGCGAACGTTTGAACGGCCTTACGGTTGGGGCTGGTTCCTGAGACTGCAGGCCGAATTGCGCGCGCTTGGTGCGCGCGATGCCCAGGCAGCCCGTTGGGCCACCGCCTGCGCCCCACTGGCCGATCATCTCGCGCAGCGGCTCGTCGACTACATCGACATCGCCGACTTTCCCGTTCGCACCGGCACGCATCTCAATAGCGCATTTGCACTCATCATGGCGCTGTTCTATGCCAAGTCCGATCAACATCTTGCTTTACGCAAGGCGATCGTGCGGCAGGCGCATCGCTGGTTTGGGCATGACCAGCGTTATCCGGCACGCTATGAACCCGGTGGCGACGAGTTTCTATCAGGGGGGTTGGTCGAGGCCGTGCTAATGCGCCACGTCCTGGACGACTGCTCGTTCGGAGACTGGTGGGAGATGTTCTCGCCTGGAGAGGCCGAACTGGCGATGTGGCTCACACCAGTGACCGTCGCAGATCGGACCGATCCGAAGATGTCCCACCTCGATGGCCTGAATCTGTCCCGTGCCTGGTGTTGGCGGGTGCTGGGCCCCGGCCTGCCGCCGGTGCTCCAGCCTCTTGCGATTCGCGCATGGTCGGATCATCTCGAGGCATCGCTACCCCAAGCCGTCGAAGGGCATTACGTAGCCACCCATTGGCTGGCTACGTTCGCCCTTCTGGCCCTTACGGATTCGGCTGTCGGCTGACTTTGGTTATTCGATGGTGATATCGCCGTACCAGGACTCCGCGCGGGTCTTGGTATTGTCGGTGTCGGTCATAAGACCGACGGCAATCACCTTCCCCGGATCTGCGCCGAATGCCTTGCGATAGTCTGCGCGCAGATCCCGTTCATGGCAGCGCCACTCGCCGGTATGGCGCGTACCTGAGTCGACGATGATCATGCGTACGCGATCGGTGTGGGGGTTATTCACGACCGCACCTGGCGGCAGCCGCCCGCCCCAGATATACATCAGCGTGGCGTACGGCATTTCCCGACCGGTGGTGATGCGGGCCATTTCGTACATCAACTGATCACGTAGCGGCAGCGTGGAGCGATCGCCATCGAAGGCGACGAAGATTCGCAGCGGCGAATCCTCTCGATGGCTGACGCCATTGTCGGCAGTGCGGATGACATCGCGTGTTTTCCACATCCAGCGCAAGGCGCCGGCCTCACGCTCGACCAACGGCACGTAGAGCCCCGATGCGGAACTGTCAGCCTCTGCATGAAGCACCAGACGGTGATCGACTTCCGTCAGCGCATAGCGTGTCGGTGTCTTGTTGCGGTTGATCTTCCAGGGACGCCACCCGACGGGCATCGGGCTGGCCACATTGGAGGCCGAGAACTGCGGAAGTTGGGAGAGCGCCGGCGGCGTCGTAGGCTCGGAATCGCCGTCAGCCCCGCCTTCGGCATCTGCAGCACTCTCGCTGGCAAGATTTGCCAATTCGAGCGAATCCGGAACTACGCCTGAATTTGCATCCATCGGTCGGCTTTTTGCAGCGAACGCCTTGCAATCGCCGTCAGAGACGGCTGCCAGTTTCGATGGATCGATTGTCTGTCTTGATGTTGATGCGCAGCCTGTCAGCATCAATGCACCCACGATCATCGTGAGCGCTGGCCCAAACTTCTTGGCCATGTAACCCCCTGTACCCGTATTGCTTGCCGGCGCTTCAAGAGCCCAATTTGTGAAACATGGGCACTGTCGATCGCGGCTTTACTGTTGCGGACTACCTTGCGTCAGCAGATTGCTAACGCATGGGGAGAAACATATCAGATGCGTTTTGCCGGAGGAATCCTCCGGTACCCTGAATACAACGGGTGAAGACATGCACGTAGCAAAACCGCGCGCACAAAAGCAAAACCCCCAGCTTATGGGGCTGGGGGTTTTGGGTATAAGAGCCTGGCGATGACCTACTTTCACACGGGTAGTCCGCACTAT
>NZ_JWMB01000074.1:0-29308 GCF_000812445.1 Cupriavidus sp. SHE
CTCGTCTTGGATCATGTTTGCGTCCGCAAAGTCTTTGCGGACGCTAGCCTGCCAACGTTCAGCCTTCAATACCAGACGTCGTCAATTGAGCGCTTACGGAAAAAGCGGTGTTGATCGAGGATCTCGAACAATCTGTTTTTCCGCACATTCGGCGCGGCGCGGTGAAGCCGGTTATGTATAAGACCTTCGATCTCGGCGATGCGCGCCGCGCGCATGCGCTGATGGACTCAGGCACGCACATCGGCAAAATTGTGCTGACTACCCAAGCGGCGCGCAGCGCTCCATAACCGTTTTCCAGCCCTTCCCTGGTACCACGGTACCGCAAGCAACGTCGAGCATCTGCATCGCGATAGCGGTGCGACCTATTACTGATCGAGTAGGTCTATGGTCGCGCCGGCCCATCGGTAAAGGGTCGGCCTTCCCCAGAGTTTCGCTGGCGTGTTCTACAGACACTGATCGACCGCTATCGCGCAACGTCCGGCGCACACTCGGAAACGGCCTTTTGTTCGCCAATATTGCAAAAGGCCACAAAGGGTCGTTCAGGGACGGCCGCGACATGGAGGTGTTGCACCGATCCATTGAATCCACATACCGATACTGGTCCTTGAGGTACTCCTTTCAACAGCCGCGGAAAGAAGCTCGCCGCGTGTCTCAAGAACGGGCCGAGGAGCAGATGAATTGGTTGGTTTGACCTCGCCGTGAGACTCCTAACGCGCCGGGGTGGCGGGGCACAAGGCTATCGCTCCTCGAGCCGGCCAAGCCCGCCGTCTGAGCCGAATCCCAGTCTCGCCTTGCATAGGACAAGGCGACCCATGCGTTCTACCACATCGAACAGCGAGTTCTGCCTCCGCCTCTCACACTGAACAGATGGTCTCGCCTATCCTGCACAAGCTTGCCGCGCTCGCGCCGAGCGGAACAGGCAGACTTTTCCGGAGACTCGCGTGTCTGACTACTACCTTTTTGCCGGCCGACTGTTCATTGCGGTTATGTACGTGCTTAGTGGCGCCAACAAGCTCCTTTTCTTCAGTCATGGGCTGGACGAGGTCAAATCGCGCAACCTGCCGTTCCCGCAACTAGCGCTGTCCGCTACGATTGCCGTCCAGCTCATTTGTGGGCTGGCCATCATGGCAGGATTCCAGACCACGACGGCGTCGCTCTTGCTGGCGCTATTCACGCTAGCGACGGCGGTGCTCTTCTATGATTTCTGGAACCAGGAGGGTGCGCAGCGTACGCTCATGTTCACCGGGTTCCTGGAACACATCAGCATCATTGGAGGTTTCGCCCTGCTGATGGGTGCTGGGCCCGGAAGATTTGTGCTGCTTCCCTAGGTTCCGACATGGAAGCAGAAGCGCTTCGGGCAGACGTGGCGACGGACAGACTGACCAGTGCATTGCGTGCATACTGGCAAGCCGATGCCGGCCGCTGGCTCCATGCCGCCAAGACCGCGCTAGCCGTGCTCATGGCCACTTGGCTAAGTATGCGACTGGAGTTATCAGCACCGCGCACCGCCATGGTTTCGGTGGTGATTCTGATGATGCATCAGCACAGCGGCATGGTGCTTGCCAGGGGTTTCTACCGCGCTGCGGGCATGCTCGTGGGCAACTCGGCGGCCTTGATGCTGTTCCATGCCTTTCCACAAGAGCGGGTGTTGTTCTTTGCCGGCCTGTCCGTCTGGATCGGCCTGTGCGTGGCTGGCGCAGCCTACTATCGCAACTACCAGTCTTACGGCTTTGTGCTGTCGGGCTATGCCACCTGCATAGCCGCGGTGCCTTCGATCAGCAATCCCTACGCCATCTTTGACAACGTGGTTGTCAGCCTCAGCGAGGTGTCGGTGGGGATCCTCTGCGCGGGCCTGGTGAGCGGCCTGGTCTTTCCACAACGAGTGAAGGCGATGCTGCTCGGCGCGGGGCGCCAACATCTGACAAGCTTCATCGGCTTTATCCGACAGGCCGTTGGCGGGGGTGAGTCCGGGGACGCTCTTGGGTTAGCCCACCTTCGCCTGATGGGCGAGCGGGCCCAGCTAGAGAGCCTGCGGAGCGCTACCGTATTCGAGGATCCGGAGATGCGGGCGAACAACGCCCTGATGATCCGCCTGAACCACGATTTCCTGGATGCCGTCGCGCGGTTCCACAGCATTCACCAACTGCAGGCGCGCGTCGCGAAGGTGGCGGATCATCGTGCCGGAGCGGCGCTCCACGCATTGTTCGAGCGTCTGCTTGCCATCCTGCCGAACGCTGAGCCAGGTACCCGCCTGAGCCTGGCACAAGTCCACGATCTTCATGCGGGCCTGCAGACCCTTCGGGCCGAACTGCCGGCGCACATCATGTCCACAAGAACTTCCTTGTCGGACGCTTCGCCCGCCACGCGCGACCGCTTTTCTGCTGGTGCACTCTTCTTCGAAGACGGCATGGCCGACCTGCTTGCGTTCACCGGCAACTTTATCGCCATACGCTCACAACATTTCCCCGGCACAGCGCCCACCAGCGATAACCGTCCCGACAAGCTGCCGAACTCTGCCAATCGCGCATTTGCCATCGCATCCGGCGTGCGCGCTGCTGTTGCCACCGTGGCCTGCTCGTGGCTTTGGATCGCCTCGGGCTGGAACAATGGCGGCTCCGCGCTTATCGCGGCGACCATCGCCATTGCCCTCTACTCGGTCATGCCGCAACCCACCACCGTTGCCAGGCACATGCTGATCGGTTGCCTGACGGCCTGGGTGGCTGGCATGGCATTCAACTTTGTCATCTTGCCGCGGGTCGACGGTTTCCCGCTGCTGGCAGTCTGCCTGGCGCCGATCATCCTTGCAGGCAGCTATCTAGGAACCTTCCCGGCGACTGCAACTATCGGACTTGGATTCGGCATCTACTTTTGCTTTCTGACGAACCTGACAAACCCTGCGCTCTACAACCCAGTGGGCTATCTGGACGCCGGCCTCGCAACACTGATGGGCATCGGAATGGCTTCACTGGCGTTCGCCACCATCGTGCCCAGCGGCAGCCGCTGGTTGGCTGATCGGTACTTGCGCCAGTTGCGTGCGCTCGTGGCCTCGAGGGTCTGCTATGGCTCCCTGAGGGGCCTGCGCCTCACCTTCGAAAGCAGTATCCGCGACTTCGTCCAGTATGCCGGCACGCGGGCGGGTAGCGGCAGGTTCAGTCGGGAGACGCTGTTGAACTGGTCCTTCGCCACGCTAGAGATCGGCCTGGCTGTGATCGACATACGGGAAGCCGTGTTGCGGCATGTCATGCCGGGACCGTGGCAAGAGCAGCAGGACCTGTTGCTAGCGGCCATCTCCGGCTTGTTCCGGAATCCTTCGACTCAAGCCCTGGAGCAGGCGCTCAGTGCGATCGATCAGGTTATCAATGAAACAGCAGCGTCCGTGGACTGGGCTGGCGGTGCGTCCGGTGCGCTCACAGCCGGCCCGGCCCGAGTGCGTGCCCAGTTGCATGTCATCCGACTTACCCTGCTGGACAGCGCATTTCCGCTTGTCGACTCGCTCGCAGGAGCGGCTACGCACCCTGTTTGAGTTGTCCATGGTATTCGCTGCCCCCACCGCCCGTCTTGTTTCCTGCTGCTGCGCGGCTGCCCTGGCGTTGGCCGGCTGCGCCGATACGGGCGGGATCGCTCCAGCGTCCACGCTCATCGATGCTGCCAGCGTTGACCCCGGAACGGCGTTGCGCGCCACCCAGCGCGATGCAGGCTGGCCACAACTAGCCTGGTGGAAACGCATGGGGGACCCCAACCTGGATGCGCTGGTGGCGCAATCTGTTGGCGGCAATCCTGATATGCGCATTGCACTGGCCCGTAGCCAATTGGCCGAGAGCGCAGCGCGCATAGCCGGCGCGGCGACTGAACCTGGCATAAGCACGGGCGGAGCCTTCGGCCGCACGCGCTTTCCGCGCCTGGCCACCCCGCAGCCCATCGGCGGCCATACCACGTGGAACAACCATGTCAGTGTCGATCTCGCCTACGACCTGGACCTGTGGGGCCGCAACCGCGCCATCCTTCAGGCCGCGCTGGACGGCGTCCAGGCGACGGCCGCAGAGGCCCGCGCAGTCCAGATCAACCTGGAAACGTCCGTTGTGAGGGCCTATGTGGATCTGGCGCTGCAGTACGCCTTGCTCGACGTAAACCAGGCAAACCTCGTGCGTCAGCGCAATATCTATGACATCGTGCACAAGCGCGCCAGCCGCGGCCTTGCTAGCGAACTGGAGGTAAGCCAGGCACAGACGCAGATTCCTGCGCTGCTCGCGCAAGTGCAGCAGTCCGAGCGGCAAGTCACGCTGGCGAAGAACCAGATTGCCATCCTCAGCGGCCAGGGCCCCGGCGCGGGCGAGAGGCTCCTTCGCCCCCATCTACTGCTGGAGACGCCGGTAGCAGTGCCGTCCTCACTACCGGCCGAACTCGTCGGGCACCGTCCCGATGTGGTGGCGCAGCGTTGGCGCGTCGAAGCCACGGCGCACGGCATCAAAGCCGCAAAGGCCGACTTTTATCCGAACATTGACCTGGTGGCGAGCATCGGGCTGGCTTCGGCCGCATTCGGTAATTTCTTTACCTTTGTCAGCCGCGACGCAGTGGGCCACAACGTCGGCGCGGCTATCTCGCTGCCTCTGTTCGATGGCGGACGAAGACAGGGAAACTACGGCGTGGCCACTGCCAGCTATGACTTGGCGGTGGAGACCTACAACAAGACTGTCCTTGCCGCCTTCCAGAGCGTGGCAGATGAGGTGATCTCGCTGCGTTCGCTTGGGGACCAACAGCAGGAAATCGAGGCATCGCTGAAATCTGCGCAGCGCGCGTATGAGCTAGCCGAGAAAGGTTACCGGGGCGGCTTCACCGATTACCTGAACGTACTCGCCACCGAAAGTGAACTCAGACGGCAGCAGCAAGCCTTGGCACTGGTGCAGGCCGCGCGGCTGGACACCTGGGCGCGCCTGATGCAGGCCCTGGGCGGGGGATTCGACGCCGCAATGGATCAAGACTGACCCAAACCGGAACCACTGCCATGCCACGCGAAATTGCCTTCTTCTCGGTGCTGATGCCGTCGCTGCTGCCGGTGTTCCTGGCTTGCGGCGTGCTGTACTGGATATTTGACCACCTGCTGGCACGCGCCGGAATGTATCGGCTGGTATGGCATCCGGCCCTGTTCCGGGTCGCGCTATTTGCCTGCCTTTTCAGCGGCATTGGACTCCTGCTTTGGGACTGATGCGCCAGAACCGCCACATGAAACTCAATCTCCAATCCCTGCTCCGCGTCCTGGCAACCTGTCTGTTGGCTACGGCTGCCATTGCCCTGGGTTATAGCCTTTGGGCCCACTACATGTACTCGCCCTGGACCCGCGACGGACGGGTACGTGCCGAAGTGATCAACATTGCCGCGGATGTCTCCGGACTGGTGGCCCGTGTGGCCGTGCGCGACAACCAGGAGATACGCAAGGGCGACCTGCTCTTCGTCATCGATCAGGAACGATTCCGCCAGGCACTTGCACAGGCCGAGGCACAGGCCCAGGCGCGAAAGGCGGAACTCGACATGCGACATCAGCAAGCCATGCGCCGGCGCGATCTGGACAGTTCGGTGATCTCCGTCGAAAGCCGCGAAGATGTCAGCGCTCAGGAGAAGCAGGCCCTGGCCAACTACCAGGCCAGCCTGGCAGCGGTGGACACAGCCAGGCTGAACCTGCAACGCAGCGAAGTACGCTCGCCGGCGGACGGCTACGTGACCAACCTCAACCTGTATGCCGGGGACTATGTAAGCGCGGGCACCGCGCGAATGGCGGTGATCGACAAGCATTCCTATTGGGTCTATGGGTACTTTGAAGAAACCAAGCTGGCCAACGTGCAGGTCGGTGCGAAAGTGGAGATCCGTCTGATGTCCGGTGGACCCTCGTTGGGAGGACACGTGGAGAGCCTCGCGCGAGGCATCGCCGACCGGGACAACCCCACCGGCGCAAACCTGCTCGCCGATGTGAATCCGGTGTTCACCTGGATCCGGCTGGCGCAGCGCGTCCCGGTGCGAATACACCTCGACGAAGAGCCTGCCGGACTGCCGCTCGCGATGGGGACAACGTGCACGATCACGGTGCAGCCGGGCAACCCGTAGGACCGTCAACGCGACGCCGCCCGCTGTTCCCGGGGCCGGCAGGCGACTTACTCAGTTCTTTAGACCTGCCAGCGCGGCGATCCGCGTGGTTTTCCGGGTCTGGTCCTCAATATAGCGGGCGAACTGCTCGGAGGTGAGCCGCATGGGCACCATGCCTTGCGCCGCGAATTTTGTCTCGACGAAATCCCGATCATTGAGGATCTCCAGGATCGTCGCGTTCAGTTTGGCCACCACCGGCTTCGGCAGCTTTGCCGGACCCAGAACACCGTAGACCGCAGAGATGTTCATCTCGCCGAAGCCGGCCTCGGTGAACGTCGGCACGTCTGGCAATGCCTGCGTGCGCTTTTCCCCGCTGACGGCCAACACCTTGAGCTTGCCGGCATCCAGGAAGCCTTGGATCGTTGGCAACGCGGGGAACGTGAACAGAATCTGGCCGCCAATGACATCGCTCACGGCCGGAGCCGAACCTTTGTACGGGACATGGGTGAGATCGGTTCCTGCCAGCTTGTTGAACAGCTCGCCCATCAGATGCGGCTGGCTGCCATTGCCGAACGAACCATAGCTGAGCGCGTGGGGCCGGTCTTTTGCGTAGGCCGTTAGCGCTTTCATGGAGTTGACCGGCAGGCTAGCCGGGACGGCCATCACCAGAGGCACATAGCCAATCGTCGCGACCGGAATAAAGTCACGCGAGACGTTATACGTCAGGCCAGGCAGGACCACCGGATTGAGCACAAATGTCGCGTCGTTGGTCAGCAGCAGCGTGTACCCGTCGGGCTTGGAGCGGGCCACCAGGTCCGCTCCGATGGCGGTATTGGCGCCACTTTTGTTTTCGACGATGACCTGCTGGCCTAGCTTCTCCGACATACGGTGCGCCAGTTGGCGGGCGATGATGTCGGTGGTGCCACCCGGCGCGTAAGGCACGATCAGACGGATCGTCTGCGTGGGGTATGTCTGAGCCTGGGCAACGCCGCCACCCAACAGCCAAGCCGTGCCGAGCATTGCAAAACGCCCCGTCCAGCGGGACGAGAGAAGGATGGCAGCAGCAGAAAACCTCGCGGTCGTACGATGGGCATGCATATGGTGTCTCCTGATTTCTTGTAAATGTGGGTGTGGGATAAGAGTGGCTTGCGCCCGCTCATAGGAACAGCCAGGGCTCGTGCCTGATTCTGTTCAGCTCGTAGCGACGGATCGCCTCCTCGTGCTGCAGCGCCAGCCCGATGTCATCCAAGCCGTTCAGCACGCAGTGCTTCTTGAATGGATCCATCGAAAAAGAAATGGCGTCGCCCGAGGGTGTCGTCACCAGTTGTGTTGCCAGATCGACATGCAGGCGGTATCCAGGCGTGGCGTCGACCTCTGCAAAAAGCCTGTCAACGACGTTAGCCTCCAGCACGATCGGCAGCAGGCCATTCTTCATGCAGTTGTTGTAGAAGATGTCCGCAAAGCTGGGGGCGATCAGCGCGCGTAGCCCGAAGTCTTCAAGGGCCCATGGCGCATGCTCACGCGACGATCCGCAACCGAAATTTTCGCGCACCAACAGCACCGAAGCACCTTGGTATCGCGGCTGGTTAAGCACGAAGTCAGGATTGCGCGGCCGCTGCGAACAGTCCTGCCCCGGCTCGCCATGGTCGAGATAGCGCCACTCGTCGAACAGATACGGACCGAATCCGCTGCGCTGGATGGATTATCGATGCAAGTAAAGATATTCCGTACCGTACGGTACCGTTATGCAAAAAAAAGCCTGTCAAAGAAACAGGCGAAGGGCTATGTCCGCGGCAGTCACGCGGACGCATGCCAACGGGTCGAGGCTACATGCAGGAATGGAGCGGCGCTTCAGCCGCGGCTCCTGCTAGCACTTACTCGGTGCGGTCGTATGAGAACTGGATGCCGGCCGTGCCACCCGTCTCGATAAACAGGTTGATGAAGGCGGGTACGGTCTCCGCGCGCGACCAGTCGCGCTGCAGTTCGCAAAACAACTGGGCCACGCTGATCATTTTTCCGCCGGCCTGCTCGATGCGACGCAGCGCTGCCTCATGCGCGGCTCCGGATGTACCGCCAACTGCATCAACCACCACATAGACTTCGAAGCCTTCGGCCAGCGCGTCGAGCGCAGGGAACGTCAGGCAGGCCTCAGTCCATAGCGCAGTCATGATGAGCTTCTTGCGGCCGGTTGCCTTTACGGCTGCGCGGAACTCAACATCCTCCCAGGAATTGATGGTCGTGCGATCGTAGGTGGGATAGTCCTTCAGCACTTTCGCGAGCTGTGGAATGGGCGGCTTGTTGAGGCCGGTCTTCACGTTCACAGTCGAATGGATGATCGGCAGCTTGTAAGCAATCGCTGCCTTCGCCGAACCAACGATGTTGTTGATCAGCAGTTGCCGGTCCATCGAGGCAATCGAGTTCACCTGCACTGGCTGATAGTCAATGACAACGAAGGCTGCGTTCTGCGGTGTAAGCAGATGGTCTTTGAGTGGGTCGCGGATGGGTTCGCTGGCCATAATAGCCTCCAAGAAAAATTGGTAAACGCTCGCCATACGGCACTGGTGCCACTTGTCCATATGGAGTTGCTGCGAGCCCTTGCAGCATATGTGAGACCGGGCTATAGCGTGATAGCCAGCCACAGAACCCGCCGTTCGATGCAGCCGAACAGCCTGAAGAAGCGCTTGCGATTGGTACGTTCGTTGCCTAGCCTGCCCTGTAGCGATGTCGCATGAAAGGGCGGAGAGCTGGCATGGACGAGGATCTCTTTGTGCTTGTGGTGCTGTACGCGAAAGCGGGCAGAGAATCGGAGCTACGCGACAAGCTCAGGGCCGTAGTGGAGCCCTCGCGCAGAGACACGGGCAACCTGCGGTATGAGTTGTTCGTGCAGCAGGACGATCCAAGGCGCTTTGTCTTTGTCGAGCATTGGGATAGTCCGCGCGCCCAAGAGGTTCACCACACGCAGACCGAGCATATTCGCCGCTTTCAGGAAGAAGGCAGCGACGCTGTGGAGCGGATTGAAGTTTCCTACCGTATGAAGCGCCTGGATTAGTTGCCCTACCCTGCGGCGGACGACTTTGCCACGATCAGGTCAATCGCAGATTTGACCAACGTGTCAATTTGCGCCTCTCCCGGGTGCTCGCCGGTGGCCAGTGTACGGTGCAGGACACCGGCAATCACCATGCTGTGGAAGAGTTGCGCAGCCACCTCGGGCGTGGCGTTCAGCTTCGTGCCGGTCGACTGCTGTCGAGCCAGATACCCAGCCACGTATTGGCAGGTGGCGAGCGGCCCTCGTGCGTACCAGACTTGGCCAATCTCCGGGAAGCGCCGCGCTTCCGCGATGATCAGTCGCAGGAACGCCAGATGGCTCTCCTCCAGTAACGACTCCAGAAAACGATTTGCAAGGTCCCGTAGGCCATTGGCTGTATTGGTGCGCGACGGCTCAAGCTTCTCCACCTTTGCCAGGAAGCGATCGCAAAGCGCCTCGACCACGGCGACAAACAGACCGTCCTTGCCGCCGAAATAGCTATAGACGTTGGTCTTTGACCCCCCACACGCCTTCACGATCTCGTCCAGGCTGACGCCATCATAGCCACGTGCCAGGAACAGCATTGCTGCGGTTTCCAGGATCGCGGCACGCTTGGCTTCTCCCCGGCGCGTAATGCGCATGGCGGGCTTCTCTACCGAAGCGGGCGATTTCAGCGTTGGCGACGAAGTGGCTTTCACAGGAAGAGTCGGGACCATATGGATGAAGGACGGCGCAGTCTACCAAAGGCGGCTGTTTGCGACACATAACGGCACCTATGTCACACCGCACAAACAAACAGTACCATACGGTACGGTTATGTTATATTGCATCCGTCGGCAGTGCCGTTGACCTCGCTCAACGAAGTCCTCTTTCAACCCGATATTGGAGTCCCAACCATGAAAGCCATCTTCCTAGCTACCACCGCCCTCCTAGTCGCGACGTCCAGCGCGCACGCAGCGCCTCGCAAGCCGGATCCCTTCACCGACGGCGGCCGCGCGAGTGCCACACAAGCGCAAATCGCCGTACGAAACACTTCGCAGCCACTTGTCGAGGAACAGTTCCGCACGCTTGCTGTTCGCAAGGCAGACCCATACACGGATGGCGCGATCAGAACTGTCGACGTCTTCACCGACGGCGCCTGATCGCGCATCATCGAATGCCAGAGCGCCGCCCCTTACCCTTAGGGGTGGTGTTTCCCTGAGCCGAACAGCATGTTTGCCGCGGTGCGCCTTATCCATACTGCTTCGCGGTGCTAGTCTTTTCCCCCTCGCATATTCCCTTCACTGCGGCCGGTTCCGCGCCGCTTGCCCCTACCGGGCCGACAGGAGATCACCATGGCGCCAGTGATGCCCATCTCGTCCGCCAGCGACAACGACATCGATACTCAGGAAACCCGTGAATGGCTGGACGCGCTGGAAGGTGTCATCGCCCACGAAGGCCCCGAGCGCGCGCATTTCCTTATTGAACAGTTGATCCGGCGCGCGCATGACGCCGGCATCTACCTGCCGTTCAGCGCCAATACGGCCTACGTGAATACGATCCCGCTCGACAATCAGGCGCACAGTGCCGGCGACCAGGGACTGGAGCACCGTATTCGTTCATTTATCCGATGGAATGCCATCGCGATGGTTTTGCGCGCGGGACGCGATACGAACGTCGGTGGACATATCGCCAGCTTTGCCTCGGCGGCGACGTTATATGAAGTCGGCTTCAACCACTTCTGGCACGCTCCGTCCGCACAGCACGGCGGCGATCTGGTGTTTTTCCAGGGCCACTCAGCGCCCGGCTTCTATGCCCGCGCCTTCCTGGAGGGTAGGCTCAGCGAGGCCCAGATGGACAAGTTTCGCCAGGAAGTCGGCGGTCAAGGTATCTCTTCCTACCCGCATCCCTGGCTGATGCCGGACTTCTGGCAGTTCCCGACCGTGTCGATGGGCCTGGGCCCGATCATGGGCATCTATCAGGCCCGCTTCATGAAATACCTGCAGGATCGCGGCTTCGGCGACCATCGCGCACGCAAGGTCTGGGTATTCTGCGGCGACGGCGAAATGGACGAGCCCGAATCCCGCGGCGCGCTGGGCATGGCCGGGCGCGAACAACTCGACAACCTGGTGTTCGTCATCAACTGCAACCTCCAACGCCTGGACGGCCCCGTGCGCGGCAATGGCAAGATCATTCAGGAACTGGAATCCGAGTTCCGCGGCGCCGGCTGGAATGTGATCAAGGTCGTATGGGGCAGTAAGTGGGACGCCCTGCTGGCTCGCGACAAGAACGGCATCCTGGCGCAACGGATGATGGCCTGCGTCGATGGTGACTACCAGACCTTCAAGTCCAAAGATGGCGCCTACGTGCGCGAACATTTCTTCAACTCCCCAGCCCTCAAGGCGCTGGTGGCGGATTGGTCCGACGACGACATCTGGCAACTCAATCGCGGCGGCCATGATCCACACAAGGTCTACGCCGCATACCACGCCGCGGCGCACCACACCGGCCAGCCCACCGTGATCCTGGCCAAGACTATCAAGGGCTATGGCATGGGCGAGGCGGGCGAGGCCCAGAACATCACCCACCAGCAAAAGCATATGCGCGTGGAAACGCTGGGACAGTTCCGCGACCGCTTCGGCCTGCCACTCACCGACGAGCAACTCGCCGATCTCAGCTACCTGAAATTCGAGGAAGGATCGCCCGAACACACCTATCTGCATCAGCGCAGACAGGCCCTTGGGGGCTACCTCCCATCGCGCCGCCGCACGGGGCCTGAACTGCCGGTACCGCCATTGTCGGCATTTGATGGGCAACTCAAGGCGAGCGGCGAAGGACGTGAGTTCTCCACCGCCATGAGCTTCGTGCGCATCCTCAATACGTTGCTACGTGACAAGGCGCTCGGCAAGCGCATCGTGCCGATTGTCTCGGACGAGTCGCGCACGTTCGGGATGGAGGGCCTGTTCCGCCAGATCGGCATCTGGTCGCAGCAGGGCCAGACCTATACGCCGCAGGACGCGTCGCAATTGAGTTTCTACAAGGAATCCAAGGACGGCCAGATCCTCCAGGAAGGGATCAACGAAGCCGGCGCCATGGCGGACTGGATTGCCGCGGCCACGTCGTACAGCACGCATGGCGAGCCGATGATCCCCTTCTTCATCTTCTATTCGATCTTCGGTTTCCAGCGCTTTGGCGATCTGGCCTGGGCTGCCGGCGACCAGCGCGCGCGCGGCTTCCTACTGGGCGGCACAGCGGGGCGCACCACGCTCAACGGCGAAGGCCTGCAGCATGAAGACGGCCACAGCCTGGTCTGGGGTGGCACCATCCCCAACTGCGTCTGCTACGACCCCACGTTCGCCTTCGAACTCGCGGTCATCATCCAGGACGGCCTGCGCCGCATGCTGCAGATGCAGGAAGACGTCTACTACTACATCACCGTGATGAACGAGAACTACGAGCATCCGGCGATGCCCGAGGGCGCGGAGCAAGACATTCTTAAGGGCATGTACGCATTCCGCCGCACAAGCAACGGCGAAGCCCCCCGCGTGCAGTTGCTGGGCGCCGGCACGATCTTCCGCGAAGTCATTGCGGCGTCAGCCATGCTGGAGCAGGACTGGGGCGTGCAGGCCGACCTGTGGGGTTGTCCCAGCTTCACCGAGCTGGCACGCCAGGGCAACGAAGTCATACGCTGGAACCTGCTGCACCCTGACGAAGCGCCGCGCGCATCGCATGTGGAACACTGCCTGGCCGATACGCGTGGCCCGGTTATCGCCGCCACCGACTATGTGCGGGCGCTGGCCGAACAGATCCGTCCGTTCGTGCCGCGTGCGTACACAGTGCTGGGTACTGACGGCTATGGCCGCTCGGATACTCGCGAACAGCTTCGTGATTTCTTCGAGGTGGACCGCCGCTGGATCACACTGGCGGCCCTGAAGGCACTGGTGGATGAAGGCACGCTGGAGCGCGGCGTACTGAGCCAGGCCATCGCCAAGTACGGCATCGATCCGGAGAAGCCCTACCCTTTGCGCGCCTGAGCCCAATTTCAACGTTTGGGCGCCTCCGCATACAGGGGTACCACTTCGGCGCTTTCCATCGACGCGCCGGGAACTTCCCACGGCGGCTGCGAAAGCGAAGCCTGCAGGAACTGCACGAGGGCCTTGAGCTTGGCCGAACCGAATGCGTTACGGGGATAGACGGCAAAGATGCCATCCTCCACCGGCGTGGCCCCTGGCTGAACCTCGATCAGCCGACCCGCCCGCAGGTCTTCCCAGACGATGAAGCGTGGCAACACGGCCAAGCCATGGCCGGCCAGCACGGCATCACGCAGCACCTCGCCGTTGTTGGCCGTGTAGATGCCCCGCGGCGTGATGGTCTTCGGCGCTTCGTCATGCGCGTCCGGCTGGAAGGTCCAGATTTGGCCCGGCAAGGAATTGCTGTATGACAGGCAGGCATGGTGGCCGATATCCTCGACGGTCCGGGGAAGTCCGGCGCGCGCCGCATAGTCCGGGCTGCAACACACCACGCGGCGACTGGGCGCAAGCTTGCGCGCGATGAGGTCGCTGTCGCGCAGCCGCGTAATGCGGATAGCCACGTCGTACCCACCGTAGGCCAGATCGACCAACCGGTCGTCCAGTTCGAGACTCAGCCGCAGCCGTGGGTTGGCGCGGCCGAATTCCGCAATGAGCGGCGACAACCAGCGTGTACCAAAGCTCATGGGCGCCAGGATGCGCAGTTCGCCACAGACTTCCTGCGCCGCCTCCGAGACACTCTGCGCGGCTTGGGTAAGCTGACTCATGGCTGCGCGCGCCTGCTCATAGAAATACCGGCCGCTCTCGGAGGGCTGCATGCGACGCGAAGAGCGCTGGAGCAACGATGCGCCGAGTTCCCGCTCCAGATCGCTGATGCGCTTGCTGACAACGGATTTGGATAACCCCATATGCCGCGCGGCTGCGCTGATTCCCCCTAGCTCGACGACCCGCAGATAGGCCTCGATCTCTTCCGTACGTAATGACATCTGTTGCTCCCCGATCACAGCATGGACATGCCTGCTAGTGGCCTTGTAAGGGTTGCAATCCGCGATGGCCATTTGCTGCATGGATGCCTACAGCTTAGTATTGGGACGACGCCGGCTGTAGATATCGAAAATGATCGGCAGAGTCCCATAAATTGAACAACCAGACATGTCCATGCAAGACCTGAACGATCTCTACTACTTCGCGCAGTCTGTGGAGCATGGTGGATTCGCCCCGGCAGGACGGGCATTGGGCATGCCAAAATCCAAGCTGAGCCGCCGTATCGCCATGTTGGAGGAACGCCTGGGCGTGCGGCTGATACAGCGCTCGACCCGCCAGTTCGCCGTCACCGAAATCGGCCGCGTCTACTACGAGCACTGCAAGGCCATGCTGATGCAGGCAGAAGCCGCGCAGGAGGCTATCGAGGTCATACAGGCCGAACCACGGGGCACCCTGCGCATGACTTGCCCGGTGGCACTCCTCCAGGTCCATGTCGGAACGATTCTCAGCGAGTTCATGGCACGGCATCCCCTGTTGACCGTTCATTTAGAGGCCACCAACCGGCGGGTCGATCCCGTTGCAGAGGCCATCGATTTAGCCATCCGCGTGCGCCCGCCTCCGCTCCAGGACAGCGACTTGGTCATCCGCGTACTGGCCGAGCGCAGCCAGTGCCTTGTTGCCAGCCCCGCGCTTGCCCAAGCCCATGGCATGCCGCCTGCCCCCGCCGAACTTTCGGACTGGCCCAGCCTGGCCATCGGGACTCCCCAGCAGGATCACACGTGGCACCTGTACGGGCCCGACGGCGTACAGGCCACGATCCATCACCGTCCACGTTTGGTGACTGGTGACATGATTGCCTTGCGCAATGCGGCAGTGGCGGGTGTAGGCGTCTGTCAGTTGCCGGTGATGATGGTGCGTGACCAACTGACGGATGGTTCCCTCGTCCGCTTGCTACCCGACTGGGCGCCTCGGCGCGAAATTCTTCATGCGGTTTTTCCCTCGCGGCGCGGCTTGCTGCCCGGCGTCAGAATGCTGATTGACTACCTCGCCGAACGATTCGAAAAAATGGAAGAAGACTAGACCAGAGATTCAAACAGCCGCACCGAGCATGGAGCCCGCCTGTGGCCATGACGCCGCCAGCCCGCCGCACCCTCATCGTCCGCGTCATAGGACGCTGAGATGCAGATCCGGGATCTACTGATCTGAGTGCGAGACACCTACTCTTCCTGTAATTGCGCGGCACCGCCGCGAAACTGGAGATTGCAATGAAGAGAGTACTCGGTGTCTACAGCGCACCACGTCCTCACTGGGTGGGCGACGGCTTCCCTGTGCGCTCGATGTTTTCCTATCAGAGCCATGGCAAACGGCTCAGCCCTTTCCTCTTGCTTGACTACGCGGGCCCTGCCGATTTCAGTCCGGGCCAGCAGCCGCGAGGCGTCGGCGTCCACCCGCACCGAGGCTTCGAAACCGTGACCATTGTCTACAAGGGTGAAGTCGCGCATCGCGACTCAACCGGCCAGGGCGGCGTGATCGGTCCTGGCGATGTGCAATGGATGACGGCCGGCGGCGGCATTCTGCATGAAGAGTTTCACTCCGAGGCCTTCACTCGCACCGGCGGGCCCCTGGAAATGGTTCAGCTCTGGGTGAACCTTCCCGCCAGGCACAAGATGACGGCGCCCGGCTACCAGGCCATCGTCGATGCCGACATTCCCGTCGTGCCGCTTCGTGATGATGCCGGCACGGTCCGCGTCATCGCTGGCCAGTACGAGGGCAAGGTCGGCCCCGCACATACCTTCACGCCGATGAACGTATGGGACATGCGCCTGAACCAGGGTGGCGTCAGCGAGCTACCGATCCCATCCGGATGGAACGCCGCACTGATCGTGCTGCGCGGTACGGTGCGCGTCAATGTCGGCACGGTAGTTGGCGAAGCGCAGATGGTGCTGCTGGATCGTGCCGGCGAAGATGTGTCGATGGAAGCCAGCACCGATGCGGTCCTGATCCTGCTGGCCGGCGAACCGATCGACGAGCCGATCATCGGCTATGGACCTTTCGTGATGAACAGCCAGGATGAGATCCTCCAGGCGTTTACCGACCTCAACGGCGGCCGATTCGGCACGGTTGCCCAGCAGACCACAAGTGCCTGAGCGTGTGCATGGCCTTCCCGTCCATCAACGCAGGCGCTGACGGCTACAAGGTCGTTGCGGTGGTGGACGCCTCGGGCACGTACTCGAAAATGGCCCACAGAATCACGCTGGCTCGCGTGGTGCAGGCGAGCGTCGTACCGATGGATATAGCAGCCATCGCTTCCGAACGGCAGCGCACTTGGCATCGCGACGACGCGCAGCAATGGGCAGAGATCTACACCAGGATTTTCCCGGCCAAGCCGTTGCTTATCGAAACCTACATGAAGGCGCAGTGCGTGCAGAAGGATGGCGGAGCCCTGGACTCGGCATGCAATCACCAAACCCAACAGTCGACATTGAGACGATCGAGAAGTAGATGGCCGTCGAGAGGTCGTGAATCGGGGGCGCGAACTCTGCGCCTAGGTAGAGCGGCCCGAACACCCCGTAGATAGGTAGCGAACCGATGCTGAGAACCGCGAACAGGCTGCTCGCTGCGATGCTCGGGCGATCGCAATAAGACAACGCTTTGCACGTCGCTTGACGCCAGAGGCGCTGCCTCCTGGATCGCGGTCGCTCAGTTCAGTCGCTTGCCAGCCGTTTCCGCGACCATGGCCAAGCCCACCAGCGATACGATGCCACAACCGATCACATATAGCGCGGGGGCATTCGCATTGCCGGTCACGGCGATCAACCAGGTGGCCAGGAACTGCGCGAAACCACCAAACACCAGCACGCCAATGCAGTACACGATCGACATGCCAGTCGCACGGATGCGCCGCGGAAACAGTTCGGAGAGCATTACCACTGACGGCACGACGTTCAGCACCAGCATCAGTGACAGCGCGGCGACAACGCCCAGCAGCACGGGCAGGGTCGGCTGAGCATTGAGCAGCAGGAAGCCCGGGTAGATCGCGACCAGCATCGCGATACGCGACCAGAGGATAAGCGGTTTGCGTCCGATCCGGTCCGACAACCTGCCCGCGTACGCAGACAGCGCCACCTGCACCAGTGCGCCCACACAGCCTGCCGCCATGCTGACCCCGGCCGGGATCTTCAGCACCGAGATGGCGTAGCTGGTCATGTAGTGCAGAACGATATAGGTGGCCGAGGTGCCACCGATGGTGATCAGTACTCCGGCCACCACCATGCGCCAATAACGGGTGAAGATCTCGCACAGGCCGGCGTGCTCCTGCCTCGGCGCGCCGTCCTCCTGCACGACGCCGGTTTCATCGAGATGCCGGCGGATATAGAGACCAACGGGAATCACCAGGATGCCGATCGCGAAAGGGATGCGCCAACCCCAGCTTTCGAGGGCTTCCGGTGACAGGGTGTTGGTCAGCGTCAGTCCGATCAAGGCACCCAACAGTACGCTGGCACCCTGACTGAAAAGCTGCCAGCTTCCGAAGTAGCCCCGCGAATCGTCGTCGGCATACTCCATCAGCATCGCGCTGGACGCACCTAGCTCACCGCCCACCGCGAAACCCTGTACCAGCCGGGCAACCACGATCAGCGCGGGCGCAAGCCAGCCGGCCTGCGCGTAGGTCGGCGCCGCGACGAACAGGGCCGAACCCAGGCCCATCATCCACAAGGTGAGCGCCATGGCGGGCTTGCGGCCGGCCCGGTCGGCATACAGCCCGACCAGGACGCCGCCGAGTGGCCGGGCGATGAAGCCGACACCGAACGTGGCCAATGAAAGCATGAGCTGGCCCATCGTCCCCCCCACCGGAAAGAACAGCTTGCCGATCAGCACGGCAAAGAAGCTGTAGACGGTGAAGTCGTAGAACTCCAGGCCGTTGCCGAGCGTGATGGCGGCAATGGCACGTCGGCCTGGGGCGGCGCGGCGCTCGCCAACGGCGGCCACGGGGGCGGCAGCCACATGCGCGCTAGTGGGTGCGGTCATCTTGCAGTCTCCTTGGGGATACCGCCGGGCTTTGGCCCGGTCGTGTGATGGGGTGCCGCGATCAGGCCAGGAAGCGTTCGACCAGCTTCACCCAGTACGTCGCGCCCAGCGGCAAGCAAGCATCGTTGAAGTCGTAGCCAGGGTTGTGGACCATGCACCCTCCCTCGCCGTCGCCGTTGCCGATGATCAGGTAACAGCCGGGGCATGCCTCGAGCAGGAAGGCGAAGTCCTCGCTGCCGGTCAGCGGCTTCATGTCGGGAATCAGCGCATCCTCGCCGAACCAGTCACGTGCTACCGAACGCGCCAACTCGGTTTGCCCGGAGTGGTTGACCAGCACCGGATAGCGGCGGTGGTAATCGACTTCGGCGCGGGCCCCGAAACTCTCGGCCTGTGCATGCGCCAGAGCGGTGATCCGCGTCTGCAGCAAATCGCGCACTTCGGCCTTCAGCGCCCGTACCGAGAGGCGCATCTCGGCTTTGTCCGGTATGACGTTGGGTGCCTGGCCAGCCTGGATAGCGCCAACGGTCACGATGGCCATGTCGAGCGGATCGACGTTGCGGGCCACCACCGTTTGAAGGGCCAGCACCATCGACGCGCATACCACCACCGGGTCCACCGCCTTGTGAGGCACAGCGCCATGACCGCCGCGACCGTGAACGCGGATCGTCACCGTATCGGACGACGCCATGAACGGCCCGGGGAGAAAGCCGAAGCTGCCGACGGGAAATCCCGGCATGTTGTGCAGAGCGAATACCGCATCGCACGGAAACCGCTCGAACAGGCCGTCCTTCATCATTTCGAGCGCACCACCCATGCCTTCTTCCGCGGGTTGGAAGATGAGGTGCACGGTGCCGGAGAACGGCTTGTGCTGTGCCAGATACTTTGCCGCCGCCAGCAGGGTGGCAGTGTGGCCGTCGTGACCACAGGCGTGCATCTTGCCGTCGATTGTGCTGGCATAGGACAGGCCAGTGGCTTCATGTATGGGCAGGGCATCCATGTCCGCGCGCAGGCCGATGGTGCTTCCATTGCCATGCCGGAGCGTACCGACCACGCCGGTGCCGCCCAGGCCGCGGTGTACGGCGTAGCCCCAGGCCTGCAGGCACTCCGCCACGAGATCGCTGGTGGCGAATTCCTCGAAACCGAGTTCGGGATGGGCGTGGATACGATGGCGCAGTGTCACCATCTCTTGCTCGATGGCACGAAGCCGGGGAGTACGGCGTCGGCTTGCATGGGCTGTCTCCAAGGGGAATGCCGGACGATCTTACGCAGCCGTGCAGGGCTCCGGCAGTGGCAAAGTCATGGTCATGACAACCATTGGTTGTCGGCTGCACTACACTGGCATTTCCTTTTCAAGGCCGTGCACGGCGCGCCCAAGCCCCATGAAACTCCATCAGATGCAAGCGCTTGTCGCAGTGGCGGACGCCGGCAGTATTCGAGCGGCAGCGCGCCTCGAAGGGCTGTCACAGGCAGCCGTGACCAAGGCCTTGCGCGAACTGGAACTGGAAGTGATGTTGCCGTTGCTGCTGCGCACCGCTAGCGGTGTGGCGCTGACCGAAGCCGGACAGCGCCTGCTGGGGCATGCGCGGTTGGTGGTCGGACAGCTCGCGCGCGCGAATGACGATCTCGCCGTGCTGCGGGGGGAGCGTGTGGGCAGGCTGTCGATCAGCGTGACACCCTGGATCATGCTCACATTCCTGCCGCGAGTGCTGCTGCTGTTCCGGCAGCGCATGCCGGAAGTACAGGTGGAGATTTTTGAGGGTCTGACTGCGGTCGCGCTACCAAGGCTGAGGGAAGGGATGCTCGACTTTGCCATTGGCCCGTTCACCGCCGCCATGCCAACGCAGGAGTTCGAATGCGAGCCACTACTCGGCTACGGGTCCTGCGTGATCGCCCGTCAAGGGCACCCATGCGCAGGCGCGAAGTCGCTGCATGAACTGGTCGAATGCGATTGGACCGTCAACTATACGACCGCCAGCTACGACACCTTCATGCAGAACCTGTTCTGGCAGCATGGCGCAAATATCGCAGCAAGCCGGCTGCATTGCGCCCATTCGATTGCGCTGCTTGTCGAGTTGATCCGCCATGTCGGGATGCTCAGTTATTGCCCCAAGCCCTTGCTGGTGTGCGATGCCATGCGAGGCTGGGTGCAGCCGGTGCGAATTTCCGAGCAGTTCGAGACCAGCCGTCTGGGCATCATCGGTCGGCGCAACACCATGCGCAGCAACGCCGCGCAGTGCTTCGTGGAGTGCTTGCTGGAGGAAGTCCGCCGGCGGTCACGGTCCGCGGCCCGGGGCGATGCCGAATTGTTTGACTTGCTGGACGTACTCTTCTGATGGGAGTGCCACTGAAGGATCCTCACGGCTGAAGGGAGACGCCGTCAATTGCCTGACATCGCCCGGCTATTCCGATGGTCATGCATTCGGGGCCGGCCTCGGCTGGCGCTCGCCCGATCTTCCTGGCAGGCCGGTCACGCAACATCCAGCTTTTCCAGCCAATCGATCAGGTAGTCATACATCGCCGACAGCGAAGCGCCCGCCGACTGGATTTGAGCCGGTGAGCCGGTCTCCAGCAGACCATCCAGCCGATCGAGCAACTCGTGCAGGTATGGCTGCTCCATCACCGAAATCGCGCCACCGGCACGATGACACCACTTGCCCAGTCCTGCGGGCGTCGGCGCCGCCAACTCCGCACGCAAGGCGTCGCGATCTTGTTCCAGGGATCGCAAGAAGATCTGGCGCACATCGTGCTCCGCCAACATGGGCTCCAGTTGGGACCGTAGCCCGACGGTATCGATACGTTCCGGACGGCACCCGCCGGATTCGGGCGTTCGACGGGTGGGTGCTGCTTCCGGAGATCGAACTTCCGTCTCGGGCGACGGTGCCTCCGGGCCTCCTTGCAATGCGGTCTCGATCGTCTGCTGTAGCGATGCCAATGTCGCCGGCTTCACCAGGAACGCGTTCATGCCCACCTCCATGCACAGGAGATGCTCTTCCCTGGCGACTGTTGCAGTCAGTCCTACCACGGGCAGCTCTCGGACGGACGGCCGATCACTCGCCCGGATCGACCGAGTCAAGTCAAATCCGTCCATGACCGGCATGTGGCAATCAGTCAGCACCAGATCATACGTATCGGCCTCCAGCGCCGTTACCGCTTCCTGCCCGTTGGTGCACACCGTGCTGCGGTAGCCCAGCAGACGCAGTTGCTGCCCGATAACTTCCCGGTTGATAGGATGGTCCTCGACGACGAGGATCCTGGCGCCCTGGGGCACCAGATCGTCTGCATTCACCGCTCCCGCCCGCGAGGCCTGTGGTGAAGCCGGTGCCATGCCCTTGAGCAGCGCTTCCAGTGCTCCCACAAAAGCCGTCCATCGCAACGGATTGCTGCCGAGCGACACGCCAGATTCATCCTGGCTGTAACCCAACGGCAGCAATTCATCGGTCAGGTGAATCGCAATCTGGCCCTTTCGCCCGGCTCGCTCCATCCGATCGATAATTGCGATGCCATCGTCCGGAGTCTCATCCTCCGAGCTGATGCAGCGCATGCCGGCGGCCTCGCCGTAGGCGATCAGGGCCGCACGCCTGCTGTCATCGCTGACAAGAACGGATAGCGCCCTGCCGCTGAGGTTCGGCAAATCATAGCCCTGGTTAACGACTTCGCATGGCACCCGCAGTACCGCCGTCGTGCCCACCCCCGCCTCGCTTTTCAGGCTTATCTCGCCATCCATGAGCTCCGCCAGCGTCCTGACAATGGTCAGCCCCAGCCCGGTTCCACCGAATCGGCGTGCGGTGCTGCGCTCGCTTTGCATGAACGGGGCGAACAGGCGAGCGAGATCCGCCCTGGCAATGCCAATTCCAGTGTCTTCCACCGCCACGACCAGCATCGGCAACCCGGTAGCACCCGGCTCCATGGTCGCGTGCAACGTCACGCTGCCGTGATCGGTAAACTTGATGGCATTGCCCAGCAGATTGAACAGAATCTGGCGCAGACGGATGCCATCGGCCTGCACGATGGCCGCCACCTCTGCGCTCACCCTTTGTTTCAGACGCAAGCCCTTCTGGAAAGCTTGCGGCAACAGCGAGCCGAGCACGCCGTCGAAGAGTTCCCGAAGATCCACCGGCGCTCGCAGGATGTCGAGCCGCCCGGCCTCGAGTTTGGCGTAGTCCAGAATGTCGTCCAGTATCCGCCCGAGCGCCTGGCCAGACTCGCCGGCCAACCCGACCATGCGCTGCTGCTCGGCCGTCAGCGGCGTCTTTTGCAGCAGTTCAATCAGGCCGAGAATGCCATTCATTGGCGTGCGGATCTCATGGCTCATCATGGCCAGGAAACTGTCCTTGGCTCGCGATGCCGCTTCGGCCGCATCCTTTGCCTGCGCCAGCACCTCGGCACGCTCCCGGTCTTCCGTGAGGTCCGCATAGTAGCCATGCCACAGGACACTACCATCGGGCTCTGTCCGGGGCACAGCATGGACGCGAATCCAGCGTGTTTGTCCGCGGATCAGGCAGCGCAAATCCTCGCTCAGCGGCTCCTGCTTCATCTTCGCTACGTTCATTGCCGCCAGCAACCTGGTGCGTTCTTCTATGCTGTGGGTGTAAAGCGTCGGATTGGTCTGGCCGATCAGTGATTCTGGCGTTCGATCGAGCAGTTGCTGCGCATTGCCGCTTACCCACCGATATAAAAACGCACCGTCGCGCTCAAGCACCTGGTAAACCGTGGCGGGCAAATGACGCGTCACATCCACAAGCATGGCTTCGGCCGCCCGGGCCTTGGCTTCGGCATTGCGAATCTCCGTCACATCCACTGCGGCCGAGATGAGCCCATCGAATTCCGGCCCGCCGTGCGTGATGGGCTGCGCCCAGCACAGGAAATGGCGTGTCAGCCCATCGGCGTCCGGATAGTCCACCGCAAACTGCTGTAGTTGTCGGGTCTCCAGGGCCCGCCGCGAGCCGGCTTCCAGCGTCTCGGCCGCGCGGTTTCCCCTCACGTTCAACTCCGTGGGCAGGTGGCCGACCATCTGTTGTCTGGTCATCCCGGCCAGCAACTGGTAGGCGGCATTGACTTCGGTATATCGCCCTTGGGCATCCTTGACGGTGATCGGAATCGGGACGGCATCGATCAACGTGCGCTGGAAATCCAGCTGTGCCTGAAGCTGCTGCTTGGCGAGTCGCCTGGCGGACGCCTCACGTCGCAATCGATACTGCGAGCGCAGCAGGATCCCAATAAAGACGATGACGGCTGCCAGGTATGGCCCGATGCGTCGCAGAACCTGCTGCCATGAGGGCTCCAGAGCGTAATTGGCGGCGATGTAACGGCTCTGGATCGCGAGGCGCTCGCCTTCCGGCATGTACTCCATGGCGCGGTCAATGAGCGGCAGCAACCGGGCTGCCAGCTCGGGGGACAAGCCAAAGCCCATGTCCAGCGTCTGCCTGCCGGAGCCAATAATGCGCAGCGTCCCCGCGAAGTAACGTTGCAGCTCGACGTCCACGGTAGCCAGATCGTCCACGTATGCATCGGCTTTCCCATTGGCAACAGCCTCCATGCCGGCATGCACGGAACTTACGACGGACAACTGCAGATGCGGGACGGCTGCCTTGAGCAGGCCCTCCACACCACTCGCCTCACAGACCACCACACGCTTGCCAGCCAGGTCGTTGAGGCCCTCGACCGCCACATCCAACTGGCGTCCCACGATGACCATCGGGAAGGAAGCATAGGGCCGGGTCACCGACAGGCCGGCCAGCGCAGGATCCTCGCCCACGGCGACGGCCATCAGGTCCAGCTTGCCTTGCCGCAGCGCTTCCACGGATTGCGCGAAGGGTGCCGCCCGCTCGCGCTGGAACCGTACGCCGAGAGTACGACCCAGGTAAGACAGGTAGTCGGCTGCCATGCCACCGGGTCGTCCGCTGTTGTCGACATAACTATAGGGAGCCGATCCCGCGTCGAATGCCACCTTCAACACGGGCAGGGACTGCAGGAACGCCTGCTCCTCCGGAGTCAGAAAGAACTCGCCTGCGGGTGACGACGCGACGAGGGGAGGCGTCACCCAACGCCCAATGACGGCGCGCCGTACGTCTTGCGGCATCGTGGCAAGTCCGTGGTTGACGGCGGCGTGCAAGGTTGCGGCGGCCGGACTGAACGCGAAATGCAGGCCACCACCGGGCTCCCGGTAGCTTGCCTGCACGGCCAGCCCTTTGAACTCGGGGCGCCCCAGGTAGTAGTCCGCCACCGGCTGCATCGTGGGGTAGTAATCCGCTTTGCCTGCGCTTACGGCACGCAGCCCGTCTTCCGTGTCTTTCACTGACTCAAACCGCGCACTCGGGAACCGTGCGCGAAGCCGCTCGTCCATGATAAAGCCTGGCTCCACAGCAATCCGTGCCCGCTCCAATGCAACGGCCTGCTGTCCCACTGCCCCCTTGCGACCAACGATGGCGACATTTGCATCGAAGTAGGCATTGGAAAAGCGCAGGCAACGCGCGCGCTCGGCACTCTCGCCAAGGTTCATCACCACGTCCACCTTGTTGGCGCATGCGGCGGCCAGCAGGGCAGGCATATCGGCATACATGGTCGTGACAAAGCGCACGGGGCGGTCCCGGAGCGCCGCGCGCAAAAAGTCGACGCCGATGCCACTCACCTGTCCGTCCTGTACGATGGAAAACGGTGGCCAGCCATCCTGCAGCACTCCGATCCGCACCGTTTGCGGGTCGCGGGCGGTGACGGGCGGCTGCGCCACTGCGTCATGCCAGATGGACATCACCAGCAAGAAGCCAACGCACCGTAGCAGACCGAGCAGATCGATCCACCGAATCCGCCTCGTCGACAGGCGCACACCATTCATGCGGTACTCCAAGATAAAAAACGGCGCCGGCGATTCTTTAGCGGGCGGATTTCTTCTCTCGTGGTCCCGCATCAGTTCCTTGGCGATCATGCGCATCAACTCGATGCCGCCCCCTATACCAATCTGAAGTCGGCGTGATGCTCTCGTCTCTCAGAGTTCGACAGGGGCGATCCAGCGTCGGGGCAAGCCGGCATCGGCACGCGCAGCGTCACCCGCGTACCAACACCTAGTGTACTGTCGAGCATCAGTTCACCTCCCATCAGTTGCGACAGTTGCCGAGAAATTGTCAGGCCCAGTCCGCTTCCGTCAAAACGGCGCGCCGGTCCGCTCTCGCCCTGCACGAACGGGGTAAAGAGCCGGGCAATATCCTCCGGCGCGATCCCGATGCCGGTGTCTGCCACCGAGATCACCAGCACACCCTCGCCGGCGTTGGTCGCCTCAACACTGGCGCACAAATCCACGCTGCCGCGCTCGGTGAACTTGATTGCGTTGCCCACAAGGTTGAGAAGAATCTGCCGCAGTCGAGCCCCGTCGGCCACAAGTTGAACCGGAACGTCGGGCTGCACCCATTGCTGCAACTGCAACCCTTTGGCCTGCGCGCGCTGCGCCAGTAGGCTCAGCACACTGGCGAACAGCGCGCGCAGATCAAGCGGCGCTAACGCAAGACGCAGCCGTCCCGCGTCCATCTTGGCGTAGTCGAGCACATCGTCAAGGATCTGTCGCAGCGCCTGCCCTGCCTCCGAGGCCAGACGCACTTGCCGTCGCTGTTCGGCTGACAAGGGCGAATACTCCACCAGTTCCAGCAGGCCGAGGATGCCCTGCAACGGTGTGCGGATCTCGTGGCTCATCATGGCCAGAAAACTGCTCTTGGTGCGCGCCGAGGCCTCGGCTGCGTCCCGCGCCTGGGCCAGCGCTATCATCTGGGCGCGCTCGTGCATGACTGCCGCCTGCAGCCTTGCGATCAGCGTCGTGCGCTCATGCTCGAGCGCCACCTTCCTCAGCAGGTTCGCCCGCAACTGTTCCAGCGCGACAAAGATGGCTCCGATCTCGTCGGTCTTGGGCCAGACTTGCGTCGGCTCGTCGTATCGCCCCTCCGCCAGCGCAATGGTGGCCTCAGTCGCCAGCGTAAGTGGACGCAGCACCCGTTTCGCGAACAGCCAGAACGTGGCTGCGACAAACGACGTAATGATCGCGAGGATCACCACCAAACCACCGAGCCGTTTCTTCGCGCGCGTCGTGTCAGCCTGCACTTCCGCCTGAGCCACGTCTAGCACGGCGTCGCGCATGGCGACGATCGGCGCCATCAGTGGCACGTAGGTGCTGGCCAATTCTGCCGTCGTCGGCCGAGGTTCGGCCGGACCGATCGCCTCGACCTTCTGTAGATAGGCGAGGCCGTCGCCGAAAAAGCCCTTGCGCAGCACAGCGTCGGCGTCGCGCAGCCCAGGCTTCGACGCCAACTGGAAGCTGACGCGCTGCTGGATCTGGTCCCCCAACGTCCGCACGCGCCCGAGATCGCCCGCCAAGCGCTCGCGCTCCTCGCTGCGCATCGGACGATTGTTGACCAGTGCGCTGGTGAACTCGGAGCCGGCGCGACCCGCATACTCGCGCAGTTCGGCGGCAAATCGCGCACTGACCGCGTGCTGCGCCGCCACAGGAGCGGAGCGCTGCAGGCGCGAAAGCGGGCCGTCCGCAGCGCGCAGGATGTCATCGACAATGTTGAACATCCCGCTCACGGCTAGCTGCACCTCATTTCGTTCAGACAATGGCCGGGCGATTAGCCGGTCGAGCTGGGACCGCGCAGTTGCCAACTGCGCGCGGGCATGCTCCAGGTTGCCCTCGGCCGCGCCACACTCCGAACAGTCAGTGCCATGCAACATCGCTATGGCGGCACCCAGACTGACGTCGCTCTGTTTCCGCGCTCGCAGCAACGCGGTGGCGACGTCGCCAGGCGCTGCGCCCAAGGCCGCATTGGATGGTCCCCGCTCAGCCGATACCTTCTCGGCGGCGATCAGCGTGGCGCGAAAGGCCTGGAGCATCGCCTCGCTGTGTTGCGCCGCGACATATGCCCGCCACTCCCCAACCCAGAGATAACTGCCAAAGCCCACTATTGTCGCCACCATGGCAATCGTGATCAGGCGGAATGCGTGCTGGATGCGCATGGATGAAGCCTGCTCCTAAGGTTGTAACTAGTGCGTGTCGCGCGTGCATGAATCCGCATGACATGACACCAAAAGACGGCGGATTCCTGCCCCATTCGCAGGGCCCCTATAGATGGAAATAGCGAGTTTGCCGACAGGTCAGCAATGAAGAAACTGGAGGTGGAATGGCTCACGAGGCGCTGTCAACCTGGCGTTATCGAGACGAGCGGGTAGAAGGTGTGCCCAGTGCTCAGAATGCAGCGGACGGCTTTTGCGCAACTTCGGTGAATTCGCGCCAGGCTGAGAAGCGGGCCGCGAGGTGTTTGCGGTAGAGCGACGCGAGCAGCAGATGCCGCTTGGGAGCAAAAGAACTGGCGGATCGGCCCGAAGCACAAGAGGAAGGCCTGCGTGCGATTAGGGTCGCGGATTCCGCGCATGGGCCGCTCACGCTCGCGTGTGCGTTGATGGTTGCTCTCGGCCCGATCTGTGACTCGGGCGCTGTCCTTGACGAAGACGTGCTCAGTCTCCGCAAACGCTCAAGCATGCGAAGCCCGTCGGCCTCTCCACCGAAACAGTAATCAGTCACCATAATATCGAGAGATGGGGTTTCCGCTGCTGAGGTCAGCATGGCTTCGACGCCCTCGGCCTGCGCGAATATGGCGAAGCTTTGGCTCTGGAGATCCTGCGCCAGTCCCGCAGGCACGACTGGATGATCGTCTGCTACAAGCAAATTAGTTGTCGTCTTCATTGTTCGCAGGATTGTCATGACCTCGCGAGCGACAATCAGCAGGTCGGAGCCTGAACTGCGCAAGCCCCGTTGCTGGCGGGCGACCGGACTTGCACACTCGCGAGTACCCTAAAAGTGGTCGCACAGCAACCGCCACCGTTCTACAGTTCGTTTGGCCGTCGTTATTACGACAAGACCGCGCAGTGCGCTATCAGCAAGGATTCCCTCAATGGTCTGGCCTTCGCATTACTGTTGTAGCTGTCGGATGCCGGTGGACACAACCTTCATGTCCATTGGGTGATCCCACTGCTTCATGCATGCAAAACCACCCTGGAGCGTTCCGGCTACCGGCTTTTCGTTGGCAGCCCCGTTGGTGTCTCGCGCATGGTCCGCGAAACATGCCAGGGCGGGAGCCTGCTCCGGAGGAACGGTACTATTGGCAGACTGCCGGGACTTCTCCGGTGTGATTGTCAACATCGCTCCAGCGGTATCGACCATCAACTGGTAGTTAGCCTTTGGAAGCGACAGCGCCAGGTTGCCAGCCGCGATCGCGTAACTGCCCACGCCCTCGCCCGACTGACGGCCCAGGCTACCCGTCAGCATGTTCTCCGCCGAATCGTTCAGCGTCACATTGACCAGGTTGCCGTTCTCGTCCCGGCTCTGCACCGTGCCGTTCGCCAGGCCGCTGATCGTGTAATCCAGGACCGGATCAGCCGTGCCGTGGATCTTTGTGGCATTGGAGGCCGTCGCCGTCAGGACCGCCGGTGTGATCGACTCATACGCATCCGTCGTGTTGATCGTCAGCGCGTAGTTGCTCGTCGACGCCAGGCTGCCGTTGGTGAGCGCGTAGTTGCCCACGCCCTCACCGGACTGCCGGCCCAGGCTACCGGTCAACGTGTTCGCCGCCGTGTCGGCGAGCGTCACGTTGACCAGGTTGCCGTTCGCATCCCGGCTCTGCACCGTACCGTTCACCAGGCCCGCGGTCGTGTAGGCCAGGGTCGGGTCACTCGTGCCGTAGGTCTTGGTGGCGTTCGAGGCGTTCACCGTCAGGTTCGCCGCCGTGATCGTCTCGTTGGCCCCGGTGGTGTTGATCGTCAGTGCATAGTTGTTCGTCGACGCCAGGCTACCGTTGGTGATCGCGTAGTTACCCACGCCCTCACCCGACTGGCGGCCCAGGCTACCGGTCAGCGTGTTCGCCGCCGTGTCGGCAAGCGTCACGTTGATCAGGTTTCCACTCGCGTCGCGGCTCTGCACCGTGCCGTTCACCAGGCCCGCGGTGGTGTAGGCCAGGGTCGGGTCGTCCGCGCCGTAGGTCTTGGTCGCGTTCGAGGCGTTCACCGTCAGGTTCGCCGCCGTGATCGTCTCGTTGGCGCCCGTGGTGTTGATCGTCAGCGCATAGTTGTTCGTCGACGCCAGGCTGCCGTTGGTGATCGCGTAGTTGCCCACGCCCTCACCCGACTGGCGGCCCAGGCTACCCGTCAGCGTGTTCGCCGC
>NZ_JWMB01000075.1:0-24973 GCF_000812445.1 Cupriavidus sp. SHE
CCTGCGTACATGTATCGCGACCCCGCCGAGGTCTACGAGCAGAACGAGGCCCGCAGCTGCAAGGGCTGCGTCTACGAGAAGTCCGCCAGGCTGATGGGTACCACGCACACGGTCTGTACCAAGCTGCTGCCGGGTGGCAAGCGCAGAAATCACGGCAAGCGATGCCAGTCTTACGGGGAAAAGAAATGATCGAAAAACCGCTATTCGCAGACGTCTCGCACGCGCTGCACGTCTCCTACCTGGTGCTGTCCTTGCCGCCGCGTCAGAAGGCGCCGTTCCGGAACATGCTGATCCAACTGCTGGAGGCGATCGACGAACCAACGGCCGCACAGGAGAAATGGCTGGCCGATCTGCGCGGCCCGGGCGGCGGCGGGTACGAGGAAGACCGGCTGAGCATGGATGAGGTCCGAGCCCAGTACGCCATGATCACGGATGCGGCGAAGACTAGGCTGCCGTCCCCCGAGTACGCTGCGGTGTTGGCGCGCTACGGCCATGGCCCCGAGAAGTTGGCTGGCTGCAAGCGCCTCGCGCTTTACGCGCGCCGGTCGTGCGGCATCACAGCTCTGGGCCTGTTGACGGAACTGACCGCCCGCCACTACCTGCCACGCAGGCACCGCGACGGGTACAGCCTCCGGGATCTCGCGGAGAAGGCGAAGATTGGCACCGACAAGGCGTTTCGTGCGGCGAAGTGGATGGAAAAGAATTTCCGGGCGCTGGAGGCATTGGCGATCGAGCGGCTTGAGCCATCATTCATTGCCCACGGAATCGTTCCGGACCATACAGCGTGTGAGTCGGCGGAATCCGTTACAGCGTAAGGTGTGGCGGGGAAAATTCCCCTTGCACTTTTCAAACAAGCGATGTAGATTTCACCCAAACTCAGCCAAGCCCCGCCCGGATCATTGCCGGCGGGGCTTTTTGCTTATAGCTAGCCGGCTCGAGTCGGGTCCGGCTGTCGAAATGCCTTGATAAGCCCAGCAATAAGCGCTTCTAGATATTGGAGGTCCTTCGCGGCGGCATCGTCTGGCGAACGGCCGCCCCCAGCGCCAAGTAACCTCAGGCTGCCGTTTTGAGCGGCTGCCGCAACGATCTCGCGAGCGGCTTCCTGCGCCTGAAAATGGTTCATGGACATTTTGCTGTCTCCTTCGTGATGATGGATCGAAGAAGGTAGCAGGAGCGGCCAGTATTCGAACCCCCCAATCAGGGGTAACCCCGGCCGGCGGTGGGGCATAACACCGGCAGCAACCTGACGCGGTGACAAGCCGGTCTCCTACCTGCGGGCGGCTGTGGGACTGCAGGGCATTTTCGGCGGTGGGCAGGTTGCCCCTTTCCTTGGGATTCACTATGGGTCGTCCATCCAAACTGACCGATGCTCAGTGGGAGACGATCGGCAAGCGCCTGCTGTCCGGCGAATCCACGTCTGCACTGGCCCGAGAATTCGGCATCAGCAAGACAGCCATATCGACACGGTTTTCAAAACGAACCGAAACGATAAAAACTGTTGCGAATCAGATAGTTGAGACTGAGCAAGCACTTTCCAAACTTAATGTTTCGGAACAGATGGCCGCTCGGTCGCTGGCTGACTCGCTGAAAGACATCTCGGAACATCTGGCGGGCGCCGCGCGCTACGGCGCCATGACGGCGCACCGGCTCGCTGGCATCGCCGCACAGCAGGTCGAGAAGGTCGATGATGCGGAGCCTTTGACGAAGAGCATGCAGCAGTTGCTCGGCGTCCAGGCGCTCACCAAGATGGCGAACGGTGCCAGCGAGATCGGGCTGAACCTGCTGCGCGCCAACAAGGAAGCACTGGAGGATGCCAGCCGCGGCAAGAAGCCGGCGCCTGCTGGCCTGAACCATTTCTATGGCGAGTCCAACGACACCGACACGACCGACGCTTAATCCGGCCCTGCGGCCGTTCTGGATGGAGCCGGCACGCAACCGCGTGCTGTACGGTGGCCGGGCCTCCACGAAATCATGGGATGCGGCTGGCTTCGCGACGTTCCTGACGTCGAACTACAAGCTGCGCGTGCTGTGCGTGCGGCAGTTCCAGAACAAGATCGAGGAATCGGTCTACACGCTGCTGAAAGCGCAGATCAGCCGGTTCGGGCTGGCCAACCAGTTCCGGATCCTCGACAACAAGATCATCGGCCGGGAGACCGAGAGCGAGTTCCTGTTCTACGGCCTGTGGCGCTCCATCGACGAAATCAAGTCGCTGGAAGGCATCGACATCCTCTGGATCGAGGAAGCCCACAACCTGACCGAAGAGCAGTGGAAGGTGCTGGAGCCGACGATCCGGAAGGCCGGGTCGCAGATCTGGATCATCTTCAATCCGAAGCTGGCCACGGACTTCGTCTATAGGCGCTTCGTGCTGAACCCGCCGCCGAACACCGTCAAGCGGCTGATCAACTACGACGAGAACCCGTTTCTGTCGGACACGATGCTGGCCGTGATCAACGCGGCGCGCGAGGAAGATGAAGACGAGTTCGCCCACATCTACCTGGGTGTGCCGAAGGACGACGACGAGGGCGCAGTGATCAAGCGCTCCTGGTTGCTGGCTGCCATTGATGCGCACAAGGCGCTGGGATTCGCTCCGGCGGGCGCGCGTCGCCTGGGCTTCGACGTGGCCGACGGCGGCGCGGACAAGTGCGCCAACGTCTTCGCCCATGGCTCTGTCGTGTCGTGGGCCGATGAATGGAAGGCTGGTGAGGACGAGCTGCTCCAGAGCTGCAGCCGCACATACACCGAGGCCCGCGAGCGTGGCGCTTCGATTCGGTACGACTCCATCGGGGTCGGTGCCACGGCTGGCGCCAAGTTCGGCGAGCTGAACGATGCACGGCGCGCGGCCAGCGACAACGCCCCAGTGTTCTACGAGAAGTTCAACGCTGGAGCGGTCGTCTGGGAGCCCGATGAGATCTATCAGCAGCCGAACATCACGAACAAGGACATGTTCTCGAACATCAAGGCGCAAGCCTGGTGGATGGTGGCTGACCGGTTCCGTAATACCTTCAACGCGGTCAAGCGCGGCATGAAGTTCACCGACGACCAGCTGATCAGCCTCGACAGCGCGTGCCCGCATCTGGATAAGTTGATCGACGAGCTGGCCACGCCGCGCCGGCAGTTCGACGAGAACGGCCGCGTGAAGGTTGAAAGCAAGAAGGACCTGGCCAAGCCGAACCGGCCAGGTGGCCCGAGGCCATCGCCGAACATCGCCGACGCAATGATCATGTGCTACGCGCCCGGCGAAAACACCATCGAAACCTGGGCGAAGCTCGCACAATGAAACGCAAAGACCGCAAGAACGTGCGCGACGCGCGCATGGGTGTGCCCGTGCACGCCATGCAGCAGGCGCAGGCCGGCGGCAAGCGCTGGCTCAGCGGCGACAGTTACCAGAACTTCGAGGCGCGACTGGGCCTCGGCACGGCCAATCAGTCCTCGGCGTACAGCTACGGCTTCGACTTCATCTCGCGCAACCGCGTGCAGATGGAGGCCATGTACCGCTCGTCATGGGTGGTTGGCCAGGTCGTGGACGTGGTTGCCGACGACATGACGCGGGCCGGCACCGAGATCGATGCCGATCTGGATCCAGCCGACCAGAACAAGCTGAATAGCGCCTTCGAGCGGATGGCGCTCTGGGACCGGCTGAACGACACCATCAAGTGGTCTCGGCTGTACGGCGGTGCGCTGGCGGTGATGCTGATCGACGGCCAGAACCCGTCTACGCCCCTGCGCCTGGATACGATCAGCAAAGACCAGTTCAAGGGACTGTACGTGCTGGACCGTTGGCTCGTGCAGCCGACGCTGGAAGACCTGGTTACCGAGATGGGCCCGGACATGGGCATGCCTCGGTATTACGACGTCGTGGCCGACAGCATGGCGCTTCGGCGCCAGCGCATCCACTACAGCCGCGTGCTCCGGATCGATGGCGTCGAGCTGCCGTACTGGCAGAAGATCAGCGAGAACCTTTGGGGCCAGTCGGTCATCGAGCGGTTGATTGACCGCCTGGTGGCGTTCGATAGCACCACCATCGGCGCGGCGCAGTTGGTCTACAAGGCTCACCTGCGCACCATGAGCATCGACAAGCTCCGGGAAGTGATCGCCGCAGGCGGTCCAGCGATGGAAGGTCTGCTGGCGCACATGGAGATGATCCGGCGCTTCCAGACGAACGAAGGTCTGACGCTGATTGATGCGAAGGACAAGTTTGAGACGCATCAGTACACGTTCTCCGGTCTGGACAGCGTGCTGCTGCAGTTCGCCCAACAGCTGTCCGGCGCGACGCAGATCCCGCTGGTGCGCCTGCTGGGCCAGTCGCCGGCAGGACTGAACAGCACCGGCGAGTCGGACCTGCGGACCTACTACGACAACACGAAGCAGCAGCAGGAGCGGAAGCTGCGCTCGCCTGTGACGCGCCTCTATGGCGTCACGATCCGGTCCGAACTTGGTGTGGCTCCCCCTGAGGGCTTCGCCTATCAGTTCACGTCGCTGTGGCAGCTATCCGACACCGAGAAAGCACAGAACGCCAACACTGTGACCGATGCGGTGACGAAGGCCTACGACGCAGACTTGATCGACAAGCCGACGGCGATGAAGGAGCTGCGCCAGTCTAGCCACAGCACCGGGGTGTTCACCAGCATTACGGACGAGGCGATCACGGAAGCGGAGAACGAGCCGCCGCCGGCGCCGGAGATGGAACTGCCTGATGTTGAAGACCCAAACAACGGACCGGAAGCGCCGCCGCAATCCGGTCAGGAAAAGCGGACCGGAAAGGGTGTATCGGACGCAGCTCCGACAGGTCGCGCAGCAGGTGGGCGCGTTGGTGAATGGCTTTCCGCCTGGCGATCCCACCGCCGCGCCGACGATTGAACAGCTGCTGCGCCGGTATGCCGAGGCGCTGACGCCGTGGGCAGAGCGTGTCGCGGCTGAGATGCTGTCGGAGGTGAACCGCCGCGACGAGCAGGCGTGGATGCAGCAGGCCAAGGATATGTCTCGCGCGCTGCGGATGGAAATCCGGACCGCGCCGACCGGCGCCACGATGCAGGTGCTGATGGCCGAGCAGGTTGGGCTGATCAAGTCTATCCCGCTGGAAGCCGCCCAGCGCGTGCACAAGCTGACGATCGAGGGCATCGAGGACAGCACTCGGGCGTCGGAGATCTCGAAAGCCATCCAAGCATCGGGCGATGTGGCCAAGAGCCGCGCCGACCTGATTGCACGGACCGAGGTGGGGCGCACTGCTTCAACGCTGACCGAGGCGCGTGCGCTGCATGTCGGCTCGCCAGGCTATTTCTGGCGGACTTCTGGTGACTCGGACGTGCGCGACTCGCACCAGAAGATGAATGGCCAGTTCGTGGCTTGGAACGACCCGCCAACGCTCGACGGGATGACCGGCCACGCCGGCCAGTTTCCGAACTGCCGCTGCTACTCGGAACCGGTGATTCCTGAGGAGTGACATGGGATCGACTGCCTTGATCATCTGCGCGCTGATCATCTTCCCGACCGTTGCAGTGGGCCTACTTATGGGCGCCTGCGAAATCCTGCTGGACCGCTGACATGCGTTTCTACACCGTTCAAAAGCTCGGACCGAAGCGATCGCTGACGCCCGAGGGCTTCCTTCTGTGCGAAGAGGTGCCCGTCGCGCGTACCGGCGAGATGCTGTATGGACCCGGGGAGGTGCCGGTAGAGCCTGGCCCGGATGGCCTGATCCGCATCAGCCGGACGCCGGAAGAGGTGTTCCGCGACGCGACGCTGGCGAGCTGCATCGGCAAGCCGGTCACGCTGGATCACCCCGACGACTTCGTCACGCCTGCCAACTTCGCCGCGCTGGGCAAGGGCGCAATGCTGAACCTGCGGCGCGGATCCGGCATAGAGGACGACCTGCTGATCGCCGACCTGCTGGTGACTGACCAGAAGGCGATCGACGCTATCCAGACCGATGGGATCGAAGAAGTCAGCCTCGGCTATGAGGCCGACTACGAACAGGTATCACCCGGCCGCGGGGTACAGCGGAACATCGTTGTCAACCACGTAGCCCTCGTCGAGCGCGGCCGGTGCGGCCCGCGCTGCGCGATCGGCGATAAGGAACCCGAAGATATGAAGACCAAAGACAGCAAGCCCAAGGGCAAGCGCACCTGGCTCGACCGCCTGATGACGGCCATGAAGGCCAAGGACGCCGAGGCGATCGGCGAGGCCATCGAGGAAGGCCAGGAAGCCATGGACGAAGAGTCCGAGGAAGAGCGCGAGGCGCGCGAAGCCAAGGAAAAGGAAGCCAAGACTGGCGATGCCCAGTCCGCGCTGCTGAACAAGATCCTGAAGCGCATGGACGCGCAGGATGCCGCCATCGCCGCACTGGGCACGCGCAAGGCCAAGGACTCCGAGAAGGAAAAGACCGACGACGAGGACGAGGACGACGAGGACCCGGACAAGAAGAAGACCGGCGACGACGGTGACCTGACCGAAGCCGAGACGGCCGGCAAGCTCAACCAGGCCGAAGTCGATCTGTACACCGGCGACGCTGCGGGCAGCATCCCCTCGCGCGCCGAGATCCTGGCGCCCGGCATCAAGCTGCCCACGCTGGACGCCAAGATGGCCACGAAGGACCGCGCCGCCGCACTGTGCAAGTGCCAGCGCAAGGCCCTCGACGTGGCGTACGGTACCGACGCCGGCAAAGCGGCGATCGCACCGTTCCTCGGCGGCCACAAGGCCGACTTCGAGAAGCTGCCAGCCGCACTGGTGCACGCCGCGTTCATGGGTGCCAGCGAGCTGGTGAAGGCCCAGAACAACGGCCGCGCGCACGACAGCGTCGCGAAGACCAAGGACTTCGGCAAGCCGCGCACCGTGCGCGACATCAACGAAGCCAATCGCAAGTACTGGGCCGACCGGTCCGCTCACTAAGGAGTCCCGCACATGGGCAACGCAATCCTGTATCGCATGGCCTCGGGCATTCCGGGGGACATCTCGCGCCAGTCGCAAGCCACGGTCGAGTCGCTGATTCTCGATCCGGCCAATGCATTCCCGGGCTACGGCCTCTTCGGCAAGGTCGCCAACGGCAAGTTCGTTCCGATCGGCGCCGGTGACGCTGCAGCGGCGGTCTACGGCCTGTTGGTGCGCCCGTTCCCGACGACTGGCGGTGCCGCATCCGACCCGCTGGGCACGTCGACGCCGCCCACCAAGGGCATCGCCGACGTGATGCGCCGCGGTTACATGACGGTGAAGAACAACGCCGGCACCCCGGCGCTGAACGGCCAGGTGTACGTGCGCGTCGCTGCTGCTGCCGCTGGCAAGCCGATCGGCGGCATCGAAGCGGCTGCCGACAGCACCAACACCATCGCCATTGCCGGTGCCATCTTCACCAACGGCGGCGATGCCAACGGCAACGTCGAAATCGCGTACAACATCTAAGGGGTCACCCAGAATGAGCAAAATCATCGTTCCGCGCATGGCCGCGGCTGCCGCGATCGCCATGGTGAATGCCCCGGCGATCATCCGCGCTCGTACGCGCGACAACATGCTGACGTTCGACAACCGTACGATCGACAGCACCGGTTCCTTCCTGATCGGCGAGCTGGAGCGCCTGGACCAGACGCTGCACGGCCCGCTGGCCTCGGTCACCTGGTCGCGCGATATCGACTTGCGCGAAGACGTGTCGATTGCTGACGAGACGTCGTCGTTCACCAACTCCAGCTTCGCGGCTGCCGGTAGCGCATCGCCAAACGGCAAGTCGTGGATCGGTAAGGACGCCTCGGCCATCGCCGGTATCGCGCTGGACATCGGCAAGACGGCCAGCCCCCTGACGCTGTGGGGTATGCAGATCGGCTGGACGATTCCCGAACTGGAGTCGGCGCAGAAGCTCGGTCGCCCGGTGGACCAGCAGAAGTTCACCGGTATGCAGCTCAAGCACAACATGGACGTCGACGAGCAGGTGTACATCGGTGATACCGTGCTGGGCGTCACCGGCCTGGTGAACAGCGCCGTGGTGACCAACGTGTCGAATGCCGCGACCGGCAACTGGGCTACGGCCACGCCGGACCAGATCCTGGCTGACGTGAACGAGCTGCTTAGCAGCGTGTGGGCAGCCTCGGCGTACGCGTACTGCCCGTCGGAGTTCCGCCTGCCGCCGGCCAAGTTCGGCCAGATCGTGAGCATGAAGGTCAGCAGCGCAGGCAACATCAGCGTGCTCGAGTACCTGAAGCTGAACACGATTTCGAACTCGATCAACGGCCGTCCGCTGAACATCCAGCCGCTGAAATGGCTGTTCCAGCGCGGCACCGCCAACGCGGACCGCATGATGGCGTACACCAAGGAACAGGACAAAGTCCGCTTCCCGATGGTGCCGCTGCAGCGCACGCCGCTCGAGTACCGCGACATCCGCCAGCTCACTTCCTACTTCGGCCGCCTGGGCGTGGTCGAGGTGGTGTACCCCGAGCTGATCGGCTACCGCGACGGGATCTAAGGGGGAACCATGCCAAAGATCTACGTCAAGAAGGCCTTCACACTGCATCACAAGGACGAGAAGCACGAGTTCCCGGTGGGCAACCACAGCGTCCCGGCCGAGGTGGCCGAGCACTGGTATGTGAAGGCCCATACCGGCGACGAGCCGGCCGTTGATCCGGAATCGGCTGCGGTGGCCGACGAGCTGCTGGCCGAACTTGACGCGAAGGCCAAGGCGCTTCAGGAGCTTGCCGACAAGCTCGCCGAGCGCGAGAAGGCGGCGGACCAGCGCGAAGCGGACCTGAATGGGCGCGCCGAAGCGCTGGACACCCGTGAGGTGGCTATCTCCGAGCGCGAGAAGGCGGCGGAAGCCGCAGCCAAGGCGGGCAAAGGAAAATGAGGGGTATGATGCCTCGCAAGGGGCATCACCCATCTACCCATGACACCTGAACAGTTCCGACTGGACTTTCCCGAGTTCGCAGACGATACGAAGTACACAGACGCATCGGTCGAATTCTGGCTGACCGTCTCGGAATCGCTCGTCAATCCGTGCCGCTGGGGCGTCTTGACGGACCAGGGCATCGAACTCTGCACTGCCCACCACCTCGTTCTGGCTGCCCGGGACGAGGCCACAGCCGCCATCGGCGGCACGCCGGGCCAGGTCACAGGCCCGCAATCTTCCAAGGCTGTCGACAAGGTCAGCGCCAGTTACGACACTGGTGCCGCGACCATTGACGACGCCGGTATGTGGAACCTGACCACCTACGGCGTGCGGTACCTGACCCTCGCCAGATTGATGGGCGCCGGCGGAATGCAGCTCTAGCCGGGCCAGCCCATCGGGAGAACTCCCATGGGCTTCATGAAGGTGGATCGGCTGAAGGAAGTCCTGCAGTCGATCAGTGGACTGGTCGACAAGCAGGTGCTGGTCGGGATTCCCGACAGCGCACCCGAGCGCCAGGACGACGAGCCGATCGGCAATGCAGCCATCGGCTACATCCAAGAGACAGGCTCACCCGCCAACAATCTGCCCGCGCGGCCGTTTCTCGTGCCGGGCGTGGCTGCGGCCGAGCCAAAGACGCTGCCGAAGCTGCAGCAGGCCGTCGAGGCGGCTCTGGATGGCGATCTGTCGCGCGCCGACAAGCGCATGGCCGGCGCCGGGCTCGAGGCACAGAACTCGGTGCGCGCTCGGATTAACAGCGGGATCTCGCCCGAACTGAAGGAATCGACGCTGGCCAACCGCCGGCGGCGCGGTCGGACGGGTACGGTGCCACTGATTGACACCGGCCAACTGCGCAACAGCATCACTTACGTGATCCGCAAGAGGAAGTAAGCCATGGCGCTACTCGACGTCACCGACGTGTTGCTCGACCCGGATTTTATGGACACCGGCCTGGTGTGCAACCGGATGACGCAGACGGTGGACGATCACGGCCGGGCGCAGAACGCCACCACGGCCACGCCGTTCAATGCGGTGGTCACGAGCGACAAGGGCGACATCCTGCACCGGAATGCTGACGGCAGCCGGATCATCGGCTCGATCACAGTGCACACCCAGTTCCGGCTATTGGACGGCAGTTCGGGTCTGGACGCCGACGAGATCGTTTGGCAGGGCCGGACCTATACCGTTGTCAACGTGAACGACTACAGCCACTTCGGGCGCGGCTTCGTGGCTGCGACCTGCGATCTGAAACCGCTTTCGGGGTAATCCATGGCCAACACCAGCGCAACCGGCGGCTACCTGGCGCCGACCGCGCCGGTTCCGCCAGAAGACGATGCGCTCGACGATCTGTTGCAGGCCATGGTGGCCGGCGTGACGGGGTTGGACGGCAAGATGGTTCGCCCACGCTGGCAGCAGACAGTTCCGAAGCAGCCAGAACCAGCCGTGAACTGGTGCGCGTTGGGCATCACCGCCCAGACGAACGACGCGGGCCCGGCCATCCAGCACGACGGGGATGGCGACGGCAGCGACACCTACATCCGTCACCAGGAGATCGAACTGCTGTGCACGTTCTACGGGCCGGCGGCGAAGGGGTATGCCCAGCGGCTGGCCGATGGCATGGCCATCCCGCAGAACGGCGAGCAGTTGGGACTAAACGATATGAAGTTCGCCAGCGCCAGTGAGATCCGCGCGGTGCCGGACTTCGTCAACCAGCAGTGGGTGCGGCGCTACGACTTGACGCTGGTGCTGCGCCGCAAGATCACCCGGACCTATGCGGTCCTCAATCTGTTGTCCGCCGAAGTGCAAAGCACCACCGACACGGTGCCGCCGGTGGCCACGACGACCTACATTCACCAGTAAGAGGGATGACCATGTCCAACGGACTGCCGGTTTCGCGGCTGATCAACGTCTCCATCAACATGTCGCCGCTGGCGGCCCAGGGCGCCAATCTGAACGCTGCGCTAATCCTGGGCGCATCGGCGGTGATCGACACCAACGAGCGCATGCGGTCGTACGGCACGATCGACGCCGTGGGCAGCGACTTCGGCAACACTGCGCCCGAGTACCTGGCCGCGCTGCTGTACTTCCAGCAGACGCCGCAGCCGTCCCAGCTCTATATCGGGCGCTGGGCGAAGTCTCCGACTGCTGGTTCCCTGCGCGGCGCGGCGCTCTCGGCTGCCCAGAAGGACATCACGGTCTGGAAGGCCATCACTGCGGGCTCGTTCAAGGTGACCATCGACGCCAGCGCGAAGACGCTGTCCGCCCTGGACTTTTCCGGCGTGAGCAACCTGAACGGCGTGGCAGCGATCATCACCACGGCGCTTGCTGGTGCCACGTGCGTCTGGAACGGCTCGCAGTTCACGATCACCTCGCCGACGACCGGTACGACCTCGAAGGTCAGCTATGCCACGCCGACCGGCTCCGGTACCGACATCTCGGCGATGCTGGGCCTTACCAGCGATGTGGCTTCCACTCCCGTCGACGGCATTGTCGCGGAAGCACCCGACGCCTGCGTCGGCATCTTCCTGAACCGCTTCGCGAACAAGTTCCTAGGTGTGATGTTTGCCGACACGTCGCTGACCAATGTCCAGCACACGGCCGTGGCCGGCCTGATCGAGGCGGATCAGCGCCACATCTACGGCGCCACGACGCAAGAGCCGACGGCGTTGGACTCGACCAGCACGGCGGACCTCGCATCGACGCTCAAGGCACTGAAACTGAAGTACTCGTTCGTGCAGTGGTCCAGCAGCAACCCGTACGCGGCGGCGTCGCTGCTCGGCCGCTTCCTGACAACAGACTTCAACGGGAACAACACCACGATCACCCTGATGTACAAGCAGGAGCCCGGCATCGTCGCCGAGACCCTGTCGAGCAGCCAGGCCGACGCCCTGCAAGCGAAGAACTGCAACGTGTTCGTCGAGTACGACAACGACACGGCAATCGTGCAGTACGGGGTGACGCCGAGCGGCATCTTCATCGACTCGATCTACAACTCGATCTGGTTCCGCAACCGCATTCAGACCGACGTGTACAACCTGCTGTACCAGAGCACGACGAAGATCCCGCAGACCGACGCGGGTAACGCATTGATCGCCACGACGATCGAGGCAGTCTGCGCGGCCGCAGTGAACAACGGATACCTGGCCCCTGGCGTCTGGAACTCCGGCGGCTTCGGTGCGCTGAAGCAGGGCGACACGCTGGCCAAGGGCTACTACGTGTACGCGCCGCCTATCGCGCTGCAGTCACAAGCCGACCGCGAGGCGCGCAAGTCGGTGTCGTTCCAAGTTGCCGCGAAGGAAGCCGGCGCCATCCATACCGTTGACATCTTGGTCAACGTGAACCGCTGATAGGGGAAAGAGACCATGCCTGGAGGCACTTACTCGTTCATCGATGTGCAGGCCAACATCGTCGGCCCGGGCGGCTCGTTTCCGCTGGGTTACGGCGAGGCCACGGCCGAAGAGGGCATCACGATTGCCATGGCCAACGACAAGAACACCATGACGGTGGGTTCGGACGGCAACGGCCAGCACAGCCTTCGTGCCGACAATTCCGGTCAGATCACGGTACGCTATCTGAAGACGGCACCAGTGAACCGGACGCTGATGGCGCTCTACAATGCCCAGCGGATTGACAGCCGGCTGTGGGGCAAGAACGTGATCACAGTCACTCAATCCGTGGCGGGCGACATCGCTACGGGCATCCAGTGTGCGTTCAAGAAGATCCCGGACCTGACCTATGCCACCGACGGCGGCACGGTCGAGTGGGTCTTCGATTGCGTGCGCCTCGATGAAATGCTGGGGACGTACTGATCATGGGACGTGAAATCGAACTCGGTGGCGTCCAGTACTCCATCGGCCGCCTGACGGCAAAGCAGCAGTTTCACGTCTCGCGCCGCATTGCCCCGGTTATCCCGCCGCTGATCCCGGTGTTCCTGAAACTGGCAAAGACGGTCGGCGGCGCCGCGGGCGCAGTAGATGCGTTGAGCAAGGATCTCGACGGCTTCGGCCAGGTCCTGCAGCCGTTTGCCGATGCGCTTGCCGCCATGAACGATGCCGATGCCGACTACGTCATGGACAACTGCCTGACCGCTGTGCAGCGTCAGCAGCCCACCGGCTGGGCGCGCGTGGTGTCGCTCGAGCAGAAGACGCTCATGTTCCAGGACATGGACATGAGCGTGATCCTGCCGCTTGTCGTGCAGGTCATCGTGGCGAACCTGGGGCCTTTTATTCAAGGGTTGCTTACCAGCCAAGCGAGCAGCCCGGAATCGGAGGCTCAGCCTGGTTGAAGCATCTGCCAGACCGAGAGGACTGGCTGATGGCCCCCGTCCTCGAGGGGCTGTGCAAGTACGAGTCGCTGATCGACGGCACTCTGGGGCTGGAAGACATCGCGCTGATGAACGACGCGCTGGCCGTACGGGCCGACAACCAGGCGGCCGCGCGCCGCATCGTGGAACAGCAGAATGGCTCAAAGTACCCTCATCCGTGAGTTCCTCGTCGGGCTTGGATTCAAGATCGACGAGAAGGGCCTGAAGAAGTTCAACGATGGTGTCGAGCAGGCGACCAAGGGCGTCAAGCAACTCGTCACGACCATCTCCGCATCTGCGCTGACCGTCAGTGTTGGCGTGTCGGCACTGGCGTCGAAGCTGGAGAACCTGTACTTCGTCTCAAAGCGTACGGGTGCAGCGGCTACTAGCCTGAAGGCGTTCGACTTCGCAGCGCGCAACCTCGGTGTCTCTTCCGAGTCTGCTTTCGGCGCGGTCGAGAACCTGGCCAAGTTCCTGCGGAACAACCCGGCCGGCGAGGGCTACCTGGCGACGCTGGGCGTCCAGACACGCAATGCCAACGGTGAGCTGCGCGACACGGTCGACATCCTGTCGGACCTTGGAGCGGAACTGGCCAAGAAGCCGACCTGGCTGGCAAGCCAGTACGGTCAGACGCTGGGTATCGACGAAAACCTGCTGCTGGCCATGCGCGATGGCGACTTCGCCAAGTTCATGCAGCAGTACCGGGAAATGTCCCGGCGAAACGGGCTGGACAAGGCCGCTGAGGATGCACACCAGTTCATGGTGGCGCTGCGCGGCCTGGGCACGACGTTCGAGAACTTCGGCATCAAGGTGGAGGGCGCGCTGCTGCGCAAGGTGGGGCCGCAGCTCGATCGTTTCCAGAAGTGGTTCGAAGACCATTCGGACGAGATTGCCGATCGTGCTGCAGACATTGCCGCCGCGATCTTGGCCGCAGCCACTGCGCTCGGCCCGCCGCTGTCGTGGCTGGTGGACCAGTTCATCGAGCTGGACAAGGCGACGGACGGCTGGACAACGCAGCTTCTGCTACTGGTGGGTGTCTTCAAGGTGCTGGGCGGCTTCAAGATCGTCAGCGGGATCTGGAAGATGGTCGCAGCGGTGCGCGCGCTTGGCGCGGCCAATGCTGCGGCTGCCGCTGGGTCTGCTGCGGGCGCGGGTGGCGCTGCTGCCGGTGGCGCAGCCGCTGGCTGGCTGTCGCGGTTCCTGCCGTGGCTTGGGCGTGTGGGCGGCGCAGCGGCGCTGATGCTGTACAGCGGCGGTCTGAACAATGGCGAGGACGCAGAACTGGCGCGGAGACGGGGCGCATCCGGGCAAGCCGGTGCACAGGGTGGCAATGCTGCCTTCGATGCCGTCAGCTTCTTCCAGCGGATGGGTTGGTCGCACGCTCAGTCGGTCGGCATTGTCGCGAACCTGAATCGCGAGAGCGAGATGAACCCCGGCGCTGTCGGCGATAGCGGGCGCGCCTACGGCGTTGCGCAATGGCATCCCGACCGACAGGCCAACTTCAAGGCCTGGTCTGGCAAGGACATCCGGGATTCGTCGCTTGCGGAACAGCTCCAATTTGTGAACTACGAGCTGACGCAGGGCGCCGAGCGGCGAGCTGGCCAACTGCTGCGGGCCACGCAGAATGCCCAGCAGGCCGGTGAAATCGTGTCGCGCTACTACGAGCGTCCGGCGCAGGCAGACATGGAAGCGGCTCGACGCGGTGCCGCAGCGGTCGACCTGCAGCAGCAGACCAACATCAACCTGTACGGCGTGTCCGATCCTGCAGCTACCGGGCGCGCGGTGGCGGACCAGCAGCGGAATGTGAACGGCGACATGGTGCGCAACCTGCAAGGGGCAATCTCGTGAGTTTCCTCGACATCATCACCCTGGTGCCGAAGACCATCGGTCCGGTCACGATCGGCGTGATGGTCGAGGAGGGGCACCTAGACGAGCTCCAGATTACCGAGCACCCGGTCGAGAAGGGCGCGGAGATCAACGACCACGCGTTCAAGCGACAGCCGGAGGTCACACTGAAGTGTGGCTGGAGCAACTCGGACATGAAGGCGCTGGCCGGTACGCTCGAATCGATATTCGAGGGCGGCATCCTGCCAACGTCGGATTATGTTGGTCAGGTGTACTCGCAGCTGCTTGCGTTGCAGGAGACGCGCCAGCCGTTCGATGTTGTCACGTCGCTGCGGATGTACACCGACATGCTGTTCAAGTCGCTGGCCGTGGTGAAGGACCAGAAGACCGGCCAGGCCTTGAACGTGACGGCCACTTTGAAGCAGATCCGAATCGTCCAGACGAAGGCGACGACACTGCCGGCGCGCGAGAATCAGGCCAACCCGCAGGCCACGGCTGAAACCCAGAACACCGGCGTGAAGGCGGCAATGCCCGCCACGCCCGCACCTGGCGGTTCTGTACCACCGACGAGCATGTGATGCCCAGCTTCTACGAGATTCCACTCACCCCTGATCCCCAGCGGTTCACGGTGACGCTAAGCGGTGTCGACTACCGGATGACCGTGCAGTATCGGGCGGCCGGCAGCGCGGGATGGGTGCTGGACGTCGCCGACGCGAACAACCTGCCGATCGTGAACGGCATTCCGTTGGTCACTGGGGTGGATCTGCTGGCGCAGTATCGCTACCTCGGGTTCTCCGGGCGGCTATGGGTGCAGGGTGCAGACAATCCTGACGACGTGCCGACCTTCGAGGATCTCGGCATCGGATCGCATTTGTACTGGGTGACCGACTAATGGGCACACCGCAATACGGCCGGAAGGTCTCGCTGATCGTGGGGCAGGACAGCGGTGCGGCGTTGGAGTTGTCGGCGTTGCGAGTGGTCTTCCACGTACGCCGAGGTGACCTGCAAACACCGAACTCTGCTGCAATTCGCGTCTACAACGTCTCGGAGACCACGAAGCAGCGTATCGAGAAGGAGTTCACTCGCGTGGTCCTGCAGGGTGGGTATCAGGGAAACTTCGGCATTATCTTCGACGGCACCATCAAGCAGGTGCGTCGGGGCCGAGACAGCCAGACTGACACCTACCTGGATATCACGGCGGCCGACGGCGACTCGGCGTACAACTTCGCGGTGGTGAACACCACACTGGCGTCCGGCTCAACTGCCGCTGATCACGTCGCCGCGGCCTGCACGGCCATGAACCCATACGGGGTGACGCAGGGATACCTGCCTGAGTTGCCCGCCAACCCGCTTCCGCGTGGGAAGGTGATGTTTGGAATGGCTCGGGATTTCATGCGATGGACGGCCAGGACGTGCCAGACGGTATGGAGCATCCAGGATGGCAAAGCCGTCATGATTCCGGAAACGTCGTACATGCCGGGCGAGATCGCTGTGATTACGTCTGAGACCGGCATGGTGGGATTGCCTGAGCAGACCCAGAACGGCATTACGATCAAGATGCTGCTGAACCCCAGTGTGAAGATTGGTCGCCTGATCAAGATCGACAACGCGAGCGTGCAGCGTTACGAGTACAGTCTGAATGTGGGTCAGCAGCCCCAGAACGAGCGGATCGAGCAGCAGGCGAAGCTTCAGGACGATGGGTTCTACTACGTGATGCTCGCTGAGCACTCAGGTGACACGCGCGGGAACGAGTACTACACCGAGGTCATATGCCTAGCGGCAGACGCTACCGTATTGCCGGACAGTTTCAGGACGAAGGCTACGGTGCCGCCAGACAACGTGATCAAGCAGTTTGGCTAGCGGCCGTAGGTCGGGAGCGACTTTATGGTCATCGTGTTGCGGTCATCCTGCACATCGGCCAAGGGCAAAACGCTGAGCGGCATTGATTGCGTCTGCATCTGTGGGACGACGATAAAGGCGTTGCCATTGACGTCCTTGCCCCAGCAGCCCACATCCCATACGCCTCGGTACGACGTATAGGCCCGCATGTCCTTGGCGTGTGCAAGCGGCAACTCGCACTTCTTCTTCAAGTACAGGATCGTCGGGAATGGGTTCTTGACTGTCTCCCCAACCTTCATACCGGCGAAGGGGTAGACATAGGCTTCCTCGGCAAGCGCGTTGGTTGAAACGGCCAGCGCAGCGATCAGTACCAGGCTCTTCATAGCGACACCATGGACAGACGAGAACGGGTTGACGATCCCGAGGCAGCGCTTCGGGAGGCGTTTGACGGGCTACGCGCGGGGATCTGGACCGCACTGCCTGGAATCATCCAATCCTTCCAGAGCGCGGCGGACCGTCCGCCAACGGCGGCGGTGCAGCCAGCCATCAAGATCCCGGTTCGGAACCTCGATGGCACGGTGGCCAGCATGGCCCTGCCGCTGCTGGTCGACTGCCCGGTGCAGTTCCCATCTGGCGGGAATTGTACGCTGACCTTCCCGGTGGCCCCGGGCGACGAGTGCCTGGTGGTCTTCGCCAGCCGCTGCATCGATGCCTGGTGGCAATCTGGCGGGGTGCAGGAACAGGCGGAACTGCGGATGCACGACCTGTCGGACGGCTTCGTGCTGCTCGGCTTCAGGTCGAAGCCGCGTGCGTTGGCCGGCGTCAGCACCAGCACGACCCAACTGCGAAACGACGCAGGCGATACCTACGTGGATCTGGACCCGGCCGGAAAGATCGTGAAGGTCAAGGCGCCGGGCGGCATCACCCTGGACGCGCCGATGGTCACAATGACCGGCGCGATTGCAGTCCAGAACTCGGGCGGGGCGGGCACGGCGTGCGCGATCTCTGGCAACACGACGTTCAACGGTCAGGTGCGGGCGAACGGCAAGCGCATCGACGACAGCCATACGCACAATGGCGTCCAGCCGGGAAGCGGCAGCTCCGGCAACGTCAATTGAGCCTATCCGAGGTTCGCGAACTCGCCGAAGTACTTGCGAGCAGCATCAGCGTAGGCATTGCGCGCTTCGTCCGAGGTCTTGAATCGCCCGAGGTGAATCTTCTTCGCGTCGACGCAGATGTACGCCTGCCATCTATCGCGCGCTGCGTCGTAGTAGACGCCTTTTATGCGCGTCTGGCTGCTGGACTTGAGCCGGATGTTCTGTTTGTTTTCCTTCTGTGTGCACAGGCGCATGTTGGAGCGGCAATTGTTCAGCGTGTTGCCGTCGATATGGTCGACCTGCGTCCGATCACCGGGCTGCAGACCCATGATCTGACGATGCATCAGCACGGTTGATCGCCGTGGCCCATGCACGGAGCGAGCTGCATATCCATGGCTGGCTACGTGCCAAGAGAACTGGACAAGTTCTTCGTAATCGTCCTCATCTACGAGGATTCTTTGTCCCTTGCTGGTTTCGATGACCTTCATATTCTGAGTTCCGAGGCACCACAAATGCGTTATCGAAGACTATCTGAGGATGGTGACTATACGTTCGGAAATCAAGTCGCCGACTTTTACAAGGACAGCCCGGACGCCGTCGGTCAGGCGGTACTGACCAGACTCCGACTGGGGCGCGGCGAATGGTTCCTCGACAAGGCCGAGGGCACGCCGTGGGACAAGGTTCTCGGCAAGTACACGAGCAGCACCTATGACGCTGCAATCCGGCAGCGGATTCTCGGCACCCAAGGCGTGTTGGAGATCGCGGCCTACTCGAGCACGCTGAATAGTGAGACGCGCGCGCTGAGCGTGAACGTCACCATCAACACCATCTACGGCACTACCACCGTGCAGGCGACGCTCTAATGGCCATCACCACGACCGCACCGACTATCGACGCCAATGGCATCACGGCACCGACCTACGCAGACGTGCTGGAGTACCTAAAAGAGCAGTTTCGCGGGATCTACGGAGCCGACACGTACCTGGAGGCCGACAGCCAGGACGGGCAGCTTCTGGCGGTATTCGCTTCGGCGATCAATGACGCTAATGCGGTAGCCATTGCCATCTACAACTCGTTCAGCCCAAGCACAGCACAGGGCGCGGCATTGGCGAGCAACGTTAAGATTAACGGCATCACGAAGCACGCCTCGTCCTACTCGACCGCCGACCTTCTGCTTGTCGGTCAGGTGGGCGCGCCGATCATCAATGGCATCGCCAAGGACGTGAACGGTGTGAAGTGGTCCCTGCCAGCATCGGTGGTGTTTCCGCCGGCCGGGCAGACCACTGTGACGGCTACCTGCCAAACCATCGGAGCGGTCGCAGCGCCTGCCGGCAGCATCAACCAGATCGGCACGCCAACGCTGGGATGGCAGTCTGTGACGAACCCTGCTGCAGCCGACATGGGCGAGCCCGTTGAGTCTGACGCCGCGCTTCGGCAACGCCAGACGGTCTCGACGGCGCTGCCGTCCCTGACGATCCTGGACGGGATCATCGGCGCAGTATCGAATCTCACGGGGGTCTCGCGCCTGGCGGCATACGAGAACGACAGCGCTTCGACGGATGCCAATGGATTGCCGCCGCACTCGATCTCGCTAGTGGTGGAGGGCGGGGACGTGCAGGCGATAGCGGATGCAATCGCAAAGAAGAAGACCCCAGGTTCTCCGACTTATGGGACGACGGCGATCGTGTCCACGGACGTCTATGGCCGCCCGATCACCATCCGCTACTTCAGACCTACGACCGCTCCGATCACTGCAACAGTCACCATGAAGGCGCTGGCGGGCTATACGACGCAGGCCGGGGCAGCCATTCAAAAGGCGGTTTCCGACTACGTCAACGCAGTGGCGATCGGCGGCGGTACCTCCGGCAGCGTGGAGTGGGGTGATGCGATCACCGCGGCGAACAGCGTCGGCGGCGGTACAACCTTCAAGCTCTCCGCGCTGAGCCTGTCAGGTCCACGCGGCGCAGGTGCGCCGGACGTCGCACTGCTCTTCAATGAGGCGGCGTCCTGCACGCCGGCGAGCGTCACCCTGATTGTGAGTTGACCATGGTAGATCTGACCGATTACACCGGCCTGATCACGTCCGAGCACAACCAGAGGCCGAAGTTTATGGCCACGGTTTCGGCGCTGGCGCAGTCGATGGTTGACCTCCAGAACGTACTGGGCAGTTTGCCGGGCAAGTTCGATCTGGACGCGGCGGAGGGTGATCAACTGGACAGCGTCGGCGAGTGGGTCGGCATCTCGCGCTATGTCGCGACGCCGCTGACCGGTGTCTACTTCTCGTTCGACACGGCAGGGCTGGGGTTCGACCAGGGAAGTTGGAAAGGGCCGTTTGACCCTGACTCGGGGATCACGCGCCTTGACGACGGGACGTACAGGCTGGTCATACGCGCCAAGATCGGAGCGAACCACTGGGACGGGACACTCGGCTCATCAAAGGCGATCCTGGACTCAATTTTCTCTGGTGGCACGTTCGTGTTCATCCAGGACAACCAGGACATGTCGATGACCATCGGCATAGCCGGCACTATCCCATCGGCCGTGTTCTTGGCTCTGCTCGCTCACGGGATCATCCGGCTCAAACCGGAGGGTGTGCGCGTCAACTACATGATCGTCACTTCCTCGGATGGCGCGCCCATCTTCGGCTTCGACGTCGAAAACAACCTAGTGTCCGGCTTCGATGTCGGCGCGTGGGGAAAACCTCTGTAAGGACCATCAATGGCGAATGACTTTCTCGTGTTTGGCGGCGATCCTGCGGCCAACGTTATCGACCAGCCTACCTATGCTGCACTGCTCGCACGGGTCACAGGCTTTCAGGCCGGCGTTGCGCTTTCGGCGCAACTCAATAAGGTGTGGCGCCAGTCGAGCATCATGGCAGCAGTGCTGGCGCAGTTCAGCACGGACCTTACCGGTCAGAGTGCAGTGGACGACGGTACGACCGCGACCCTGCTGGCCAACCTGAAGGTGGCTCTGCGCACGAATACTGTCGGGGCCGCTGTTGGTACGGATGTTGGCACGGCGAGCGCGCATGTTGTCAACTACACGCCGGTCATCGGCTCACTCGTTGACGGTACGCCGTTCTGGTACAAGGTCAAGTTCGGCAATCTGGGTGGTGTCACGCTCAACGTGAATGGGCTTGGCGCCTTTCCGGTGGTTGGGGCGGCCCATCAAGCATTGACTGGTGGGGAGTACGTGTCGGGAGGGAAGGCGCTGGTCGTGTGGCGTGCCGACATTAACTCGTTCATCCTGATCTTGTGTACGGGCGGCGCACTGCAGGTTTCGCCGGGGCTCACTGCGATCCAGGCAGCGCAGTACAGCCAGTTGACCGGCATTGTCGGCTCCGCGCGCAATGTGAGCGCGACGCTATCCGCTCCGGCAACCTCGATCACCTTCACAGCGGATGAACTCGTTGCAGAGACGGCACTTGGCGGCCTGCAATTCAAAGCGGCGAACTTCAGTCAAACGCTGAATCTGGCAATGACTGGCATCGGCGGCATGGATACCGGTACAGCCCCGATTTCTGGCTTCGTAGGCGTCTATGCTGGGTACAACCCGACGACGCAGGCGTGGGGTGTTTTCGCTACCAACGCGACGGCGGCGGCAGTCGGCAACGTCTACGGTGGTGCGAATCGTCCGGCCGGCTACACGGCGACGATGTTGATTTCGGTGTGGCCGACCAATGGCAGCGGGCAGCTGATCATTGCGACGCAACAGGATCGCAAGATCTCGTTTGCACCCATCACCATCATCAGCACTTCGACGCAGCAAGCGGCATACGCGCTGTTTAACGCCGCACCGGCTGTGCCGAAAAATGCGAAGACTTGCCGTCCAAGCGTGAACATCAACAGTTCATTGGCAAGCGCAACGCTATCAACGCAAGTTGCCGCGTCTGCGGCGGGCGTAGGCGAATGCACCCTCACCACGGTAAGCGTTATCAACAATTCGGGGCAGGCGGCCCCGCTGCAACATGTCCCGCTGATTACCCAACAGGGCCTGTATTACATCGCCGCAGTGACGTCCGGCACGATGTCGTTCGCGCTGACCATTTGTGAGTACACATTCTGAACAAGGCGGCCATGCAGACCATCTACGTGCAGTTCTCCGACGAAACCGAGTCAACGGTGGTGAGCTATTTTGGTGGCCCCCAGGACGAGGATGCGTATCCGCACCAGGGGACCATCGATACTTCCGACAAACGTTGGGAGGATTACGTCACCGCGCAGCCGGCCTCGATCCAGAAGTTGCTGCCGATCGTGACTTGAGCAGCTCACTACATTTACTTGTGCCCGCCTCGTCCGGGCTTTTTTATTGTTCGGGGATTTCATGAGCGACGACTCGACGCCTGGCGCGGTCAAGAGACCGCGGTGGATCGATACGACTATCAACGTGCAGACGGTTGTGGGCAGCGTCATTGGCGGCGCGGTGGCGCTGACCATTGCGTACTACGGGGTGATCGGAAGGGTTGCTGCGCTCGAGCAGAAGGACAGGGAGCACGACCGACAGTTCTCCCGTGTGGAGACGGACCTGCGCCAGCAGAAGGACGAGACGACTCAGCAGGTCCGTGCGATCAGTGCGGACGTGAAGGAACAACTCAACGGCGTCAGCAGCGACGTCAAGGAAATACGGCGGTACCTGATGGACAACGCCGCCGGCGCGCGGCCCGATATTCGGAGATGGTCGAAATGAACCTGAGACTCACCATGGCTGACAACTGGAAGCAGCTCCACAAGCGCGGCACGGTCATTCTGGCCAGCGTCTGCGCCGCGGTGACGGCCTTCGGTCCGACGCTAGTGGACACCTGGAACCTGATGCCGCAGGACCTGAAGGCGGCGTTGCCGGAAGGGACCGCGCGCTGGGTGTCGACGGCGGCGTTCGTGCTGCTGATCGTGGTGCGCTACACCGCGCTGCGCCGGCCGGAGAAGAAAGAGGGCGACGATGCAACTCAATGAGATTCTTCGCAGCGCCATCATCCCGGCGTTCGGCATCCTGCCCACTGCGATGGACACGCCGCAGGCCCGAGTCGAGCTGCTGACGATCGGCCTACAGGAAAGCGGCTTCCAGCATCGCAAGCAGATGGGCAGCGGCCCGGCGCGAGGCTTCTGGCAATTCGAGCAGGGCACGCGGCAGTCGCGCGGCGGCGTATGGGGCGTCTACCTCCACGACGCCAGCCGCTTCTGGCTGGAACGGCTCTGCGCCTATCGCAGCGTTCAGTTCCTGCCGGAGAGTATCTGGCGTGCGCTGGAGACCGACGACGTGTTGGCGGCCGGCGTCGCCCGGCTGATGCTTTTCACCGATCCCAAGCGGCTGCCGGCTGTGGACGACGTCGATGGCGCGTGGGGGCTGTACCTGCGCACCTGGCGCCCGGGGAAGCCGAAGCCGGACACGTGGCCCGGTTTCCATACCCAAGCTCGAGTCGAGGTGACGGCATGACCGCGCTGCTCGCCATCCTCGCCAAGATCTGGCCGTTCCTGCTGACGGCCGGCGGCATCATCTTTGGCATGTTCCGGCACCAGCAGGCCGCCAAGACAGAGGCGCAGGCCAAACAGCGCGAGGCCGAGGCCGATGCACAGGTCGCCCAGGCGAATGCCGTTCTGGCCAAGGCCAATGAAGACGCCGCGCGCGCCGGCGCCGACAACGCAAAGGTGAGACGAGATGAAGACGCTGCTGTTGCTGGCGAGCCTGACGCTAACCGCGTGCTGCACGACGAATGGGGCAAGTAAGGCACCCGATCCGCAGGTGGTCGTGCAGACCCGAGTGGTCGACACGGCCTGTGACTGGACCCGTCCTATATACGTCGACAAGGCGGACGTGCTGACCAATGACACGGCCAAGGCGATCCTTGCTCACAACCGGGCGGGGGTGAAGGTGTGTGGCTGGAAGCCAAAGAGTCCCTGACGACACATAGAAAAAAGCCACGGCCGGGGTGGACGTGGCTCAATGGAAACTAGGGTGCCGATTCCTCGGCAGATTCAGGATTGCTGGTATTGATCGGTCATGCATCACCCAATCGTGGGTGTTTGGTTCGTTTCCTCACTGATCATATACATGCTGCGGTGGTTGTGCGACTTCTATGTGCAGGGGCCGGGATTGAACAGCCATCCCTGCTATTGCTTCAACAGACTCGCTACGACAGGCGACAGCACCGCGGCCATACGCTCGCCCATCGCGGCATAGGTCGCGGCGTCAGGATGCACGCCGTCCGGGATCACCGCCGGATAGGCAAAGTTTGGCACGAGTGGCACGCTCATTTCCGCCGCGACGTCGCGCATGACGCTCACATAGTGTGGAGTATCCGGCAGCCAGTACGGCTCAACGCGGTTGGGTTCCACCAGCAAAATCACCTTGCCCGCGGCGCGCGCGATATTGACGATCTGCACCAGCAGGGCCCGGTACGTGTCCGTTGATTCCTTGAACGCCGGATTTGAATCGTTGATACAGAAATTGACGGCAACGATCTGTGCCTGGGAGTTCGCCATCTGCTGCGCCCACGGCAAGTGTTTCCCGTCTGTGCCGTTGATGATGTTTGCCGCAGTCGTGCCGGGCACGCCTTCGTTGACAACCGTCACAGTCGTTCCGTAGCCAGATTGCAACGCTGCCTGCGCGCTGGACGGCTGCGTGATGCTCGCCTGCACGACTGGTGGTTGTGCGCCATCCTGCCCCCACATCGTGCTATCGCCGTATGCCTCGATGCGTACTGTCTTGGCTGGCGTAACAGGGCTCGGCGTCCCAGCCTGCGGTTCGCCACCGCCTCCGCCGCACCCAAAAAGCCACGGGGTCGCAGAAATTACAACGGCGGCGAGCCGGTGTTTCTGCAATACCCGAGTTTTTTTGTGGGCTTCTCCTGTGCATCCATACAGTACTGTACGAGGAACTGTATTTTGGAAACCACGTTGGAACGATATTGGAAGTCGTGCAACGGGCAAGAAAAAACGGCCTACGCCATGAGGCGTAAGCCGTTGATTCCACTGCCTAAACTTCTTGCAAATATGGTCGGAGCGATAGGATTCGAACCTACGACCCTCTGATCCCAAA
>NZ_JWMB01000076.1:0-20641 GCF_000812445.1 Cupriavidus sp. SHE
CGTAGTGTCCAGTTTGGCCTGGAACGCGTGTCCAGTTTGCGTTGGAACAGGTGCCCAGTTTGCGGCGGAGCGGGTGTCCAGGTTCGGCGGAATACGCAAGCAGAGGAAAAGCTGGCATTCGAGCGGTTCGTCGATTTCGTCTACGAACGGTTGCAGAAGTACCCTGACGCACACATCTATCACTACGCGGCTTATGAGGCGACGGCCCTGAAGAAGCTGATGTCGATGCATGGCACCCGCGAAGCCGAGGTGGATGGTCTGCTGCGCAGGGGTAAGCTCGTCGATCTCTACAAGGTCGTGCGCGAAGCCTTGCTGATCTCCGAGCCCAGCTACTCCATCAAGTACGTGGAGAAGTTCTATCTGGATCAGCGGGTGGGTGGCGTGACGAATGCGGGCGCCAGCATTCTCTACTATGAAAAATGGAAGGAGACAAAGGAGCCCAAACTGCTCCAGGAAATCGCGGATTACAACCGCGATGATGTCCTGTCGACTTTCAAGTTGCATCAATGGCTTTGCGAGCTGCGACCGGAGGCAATGCCTTGGGCTACCTTGGCGGCGTCTGCTAGTGGTGCCGGATCCCCGACGGTAGCAATCGGTGAGAAGAAGCCCATCGAAATCCGGCTCGAGGAGTTTGAGCGGACGCTGTGCGGCGGAATACCCGAGCGCGAGGATGAGAGAACTGAGCAGGATCAGCATCGATTGCTGACCTTTCAGCTTCTTGACTACCACCGACGCGAACAGAAGCCGGAGTGGTGGGCCTACTTCGACCGCATGGACATGACCGAGGCAGAGCTGATCGAGGATGTCGAATGCATCGGGGGTGCAACACTGGACCTGACAGTCGAGCGGGAGAAGGTCAAGGCCTCCTACCGATACACCTATCGCTTCCCACCGCAAGAGACGAAACTGCGCGGACCCAAAGCGATGGATTTGCGGACCGCGAAGAGCTTGTCAAACGTTCAGGTGCAACATGGCGAAGGGCGCCTCACCTTTACGCTGGGAGCGAAAAACGAAGCGCCTGAGGTGCTGGCGTTGGGGCCGGACCGGCCAGTGGGCTACGACGTCATTGTCGATGCCGTATTTCGTTACGCTGCGTCGCTGCGGGACGCGCAGGCAAACGCGGCGAGTCGCTTCCAGGCTATTGACGATCTTTTGCGGCGCCGTCTGCCCCGGATCCACTACATTCCGGCAGGCCAGGCGCTCGTCGACGAGGCGGCCCCCCTCCTGCCACAAGTGGTCAAGGCTGTGTTGGGCATGCAAGAGACCACATTGTTTCTGCAAGGCCCTCCAGGCGCGGGGAAAACCTACACCGGCTCCCGGGTCATCCTTGCGCTCCTGCAGGCGGGCAAGCGCGTAGGAGTCTCCTCCAACAGTCACCATGCGATCAACAATCTGCTACGGGCATTGGAGACGGCTGCCGCGGAACAGGACTTCGTATTCTCTGGTGTCAAAAAATCCTCTAAAGACCAGGAAGATGGCTGGATAAAGGGGCAACTGATTAAGGACGTCTTCGAGAATGAGGAGGTTTCTGGCAGCGGGGCGCAACTGCTTGCCGGTACCGCCTGGGTATTCTCGCGTGAGGATTTGGAAGGTGAGCTTGACTATCTGTTTGTCGATGAGGCCGGACAGGTGTCGCTTGGGAATGTGGTGGGCATGGGTACTTCGGCCCGCAACATTGTCCTGTTGGGCGATCAGATGCAGTTGGGACAGCCGACAAAAGGTGTACATCCGGGCAACTCAGGTCAGTCGGTACTTGAGTACCTTCTCGACGGGTTGTCGACCATTCCGGCGGCGCAAGGCATTTTCCTGAACACCACCTATCGCATGCATCCTAATGTGTGCGAGTTCATCTCCGAAGCCATTTACGACGGCCGACTGACTTCGCACGAGAAGACGGCGCGCCAAGGCCTGGTCCTCAACGAGGCAGCGCACTCAGCCCTTGCGCCTTCGGGCATCAGGTTCGTTCCGGTCATCCACGACGGCAACGCTCAGGAAAGCCAGGAAGAAGCCGATGTGATTCGGGACCTCTATGTAAGTTTGCTCGAGCAGGAGTTTCTGGACGGCGAGGGGAGTCGGCGCCGATTTACGCCGGACGACATTCTTGTGGTGGCCCCCTACAACATGCAGGTCAATCTCCTGCGGCAATGTCTGCCGGCTGATGCCAGGATCGGCACAGTTGACAAGTTTCAGGGGCAGGAAGCGCAGGTTGTCATCATCTCCATGGCAACGTCCAACGCAGACTATCTGCCGCGAAACATCGAGTTCCTGTTTAGCAAAAATCGTCTGAACGTTGCCCTGTCAAGGGCGAAGTCCCTAGCATTGCTCGTGGCCTCGCCCGAGTTGACGTCGATTCGCTGCAAGACGCCGGAGCAAATGACCTTGGTGAACACGCTGTGCTGGGTGGCGCAGACGTCAGTACAGCAGGTGCAGCGCTAACTGCGCTGGCGCGGGACGAGAGCTGGTTTCAATTGCTCTCGGTTCGCCCCAGGCGATAGTTGTCGATGTTGTTGCGATCCCAAACTTTGCGGATGGGATCGCGGGCGCCGTCATTTCCGGGGTTCTTTTCGAACTCCTTTGAACGGATCACCGTCCTTCTTCTGATCCATGAACCGGCCGGTATCCGTGTCGCGCTTCGTCCAGTTCTGGGTGACAGGATTGTAGACTTGCGACCGGTCACGTACCGCGCCACGTCGAGCGTTGTCGCCAATAGGAGGATTCTTAGCCATTTCGTTACTCGCTGGTTTAGACGTTGAAGCTATGGGTCCACTGCGGCAGGCCAGAGTGGGACAGGAAATCGACCAGATTGGGACTGCCGAAGAACTGCAGGCGGCCGTTGGCCATGAAGGCTAGTGCCGATTGATCCACCTGCAGATTCGATGCCCGTGCTTGAGCCGTCAACTGAGCCAACAGCTGGCTGTTGTCAGGCGACGAGCCAGAGCTGGCTCTTGCATCGAAAACGGCAAAATTGATCCAGCCACCGTTGCGTGCACGCTCTCGAACGTGCGCAAAATTCACTCTCATAAGATTTCTCCTTGCCGAAACCAATTTCCGGCATGGAGCAATTCTGCAGGGTGGACTAGCTCAAATAGTGACCTAGTGATCGGTCAGCGGGCGATTCTTCTCCGCCGCGACGCACAATGCGGCGTGGAGATGCTCGCGAAGCTCGGGTGGGTCAAGCACCTCCACTTCCGGGCAATGGCGGAGCAGGTCCATCAATAGCTCCTGGTCGTTCGAGTAGGGGATTTCGAGGATGTAGTCACCGTCGCTTGTCGTGACACTTGTTTGATCTGGGTGCCAGCGCTCGGACGCCACCCATTGCGCTCGCTTGGCAGTAAATTTGATGCGGGCGCGGTGCTTCGCGGGACCCGCGAAGATGCCGTACCCGCTCTCGAAGTGTACGCGCAGGTCTTTCCGGGAGACCCGTTCAGCCGCAGTGGGCAGCACGGTTATCTCCCTGATCGCCTCCAGCGCAAATGTTCGTAGCGCATTTCTTTGGTGACACCATGCGTCAAGGAGCCAGTTTTCACGGTAGTGGACCATCTGCTGCGGCGAGACCACGCGCTCGGTGAGCTCCTGCTTGTCCCGGTTCCAGTAGGTGAGCGCCACACGCTTGCCCTCGAGAACTGCACCGGCCACGCGGCGGAAGTGCTCCGGCTCGATGGCTCGAGGGGCAAAGTGGATGAGCTTTACCCGTTCCTCGATGTGGGGAGACGCGACTGCGCCTTGCGTCAGCATCGCGCGCAAGCGGTCTCGCAGCGGTGCAACGTCGTCGTCGAGCAGGCCTGGCTGAATGCCTTCCAGCAAGTGCAGCATGGTGAGAAGGGCGAGGATTTCGGCAGAGCTGAACCAGATACCTGGCAGTTCGAACCGGCCGCCCTCAGCTAGGTCATCACGAATGACGTAGCCACGTCCACGTTCAGTGGCGCTCCATTCGATAGGACAACCGAACCGGTTCTTCAGGAACTCGATGTCCCTTTTGACGGACGCCTCAGATATCTCAAGCTCATTCTTTAGCGTGGCCATCGGTATGGGACCGCGCTTACGGAGAAGGTGAATGATCTTGCCGAACCGCTCAATCGAGATCTTCGCCGCGCGCCGCTTGGGCTCCATGGAGCCGCTAGGCGATTGACTCCGTTTGCTCGTAGGTTTTGCGTCGCGCTTTGGCATGGCAGCTTGGAGTATTTCGCATTGACGGATGGAAAGGCTGGTTTATGTCCGCACGGATGCAGAAGCCAACGCTCCTGCTGGTCGCGGGAGTATCGAAGCGCAGCGGCGGCAAGACCCGGCGGTCAGATCAAGCTTCGTTCTCGCCCAGCCAGGCCGCGCTGGGACCAATCCGGCTGCTCCGACGAAGACCAGTAAGAAGTGTAGCCAACCGACCGCCTGCGCCACAAGCCCACGCGAAACACGTCATCACGCGCGCTTGGTTACCTTGAGCCTGTTCGCCGCAAACGTGCGTTGACCTGCCTGATCAACCGGTATCGGCCGCCAGACCGTAGCTGTCTACTTAGACGGTTGAGCTTGCAAAGGCGTGCGGCGGGCGCTTCGCATTCGAATAGAATGTCCCGAAAAGGATCGAGCTGGAATATCCCAGCCAAACACAGGGACCGCATTCTGCTGCTTCGGGTCATGCCAGCCACGGCTTTCGTCGTTCAGCGGATCGAACCAGAAGGGAGAGTCGTGTATCGCGTTAGACGAATGTACCTGGTCAATGCAGGTACCAATAAGCAAAGGCCCTCAAGGCGCATCTCGGACGTGGATCCGCGCGGCGGCGCTGCCGTAGTCGGGCCAAACGGCGTTGGCAAGACGACAACACTGAGACTTGCCCCCTTGTTTCTCGGGCACCTGCCTAGTCAGATCATCCAGGCAGGCCATGGCCAAAAATCCATGGCCAGATTCATTCTCCCGACGCCCGAGAGTGCGATTGTGTTCGAGTATCAGCGAGGCGCGTCCGAGGCGCATGACGTCCGGCTCGCGGTGCTGCGCGCGCGCCGCGACAATCCAGACGCCATCGAGTACCGACTCTTTGAATGCGGATTCAGTCGAGCGCTGTTTGTGGACGTGAATGGAACATTTCTCGATGACGAGGGGACTACCGCCGCGGCCCGTGAAGCCGGCTTTAGCTTCACGCCAAAGCTAACCACCGCCGAGTATCGGACCATCATTCTCAATCTACGCGGTAACACGAAGGATGCCCAGAAGCTGCGGACACTTGCGCGCAGCTATTCGTTCGCGCCGCGAGCAATGCCAAACCTGGATCGCCTCGTTGCGTCTGTGGTCAAGGAGCATGTCAGCTTCAGTGACCTGATCCAGGTGGCTGTCAGCATGGTGCATGAGGAAACCGGCGCCAACGGTCCTGCGGGTGGTAACAAGCTGCAGCTCAAGCAGACCAAGTCCGAGATCAATGACTGGATCCGCAACCGTCGAGCTTGTGAGAAGGCGTTCAATCAGTCTGAGAAAGTTGCGCAGATCCGTGTAAGTCTCGCGAAATACTGGAAGGAAGAGCATGAGTTGCGGCTCCTGGGCGCGGAAGTCCATGCGCTACACGCAAGCAAGACCGTACAGCTCGGTAGTGCGACGGACGCGCGCAACGAGGCTGAGCGCATCCGGGCTCAGCGCGTCGATGAAGAGCAGCGCAAGCACGAAGAACTGTCTACGGCCGTAGGCACTGTGCACGGTGCGCAACGCACGGCGAACACCGCGTATCAAAATGAAGAATATACGCGCAAACAGTTCGAGGATGAGCGTGCCGAGCATTGGGCAGCGCGGCAGGGAGAAGTTCCTGGGCTCAAGGCCAAGCGAGACAAGCTTGTCAATGAACAGAGTTTGTATGTTGCTCGCTTTTCCTCGACCAAGGCGGCTATTGACGAGGAGATCCATACCGCGCGCGAGCGACTGGTGGCGGCCCGGGACAAGTCGGTCGCAGGCGTGGAGGCGCTCGCAGAAGAGGCGAAGCAGCGCCATGAGGCGGCTTCCCAGGTGGTCGCCGAGCAGAAGGAGAAAGCCCTGGATGCGGCTCGAGCGCGGCACTCGACGCGCCAATCCGAGCTTGCTGAAGAGCTTACGACGCAGAGTGAAGCGCGTGCCGGTGCCCAGGTTCATCTGGAGCATGTCGAAGGGCCAGCGGATTTGCGTGAAGCCGTTGCGCAGTTGCATGATGAGCTCGCCGCCGCCAATGAAGCACTGCAGGGTGCGATGGGCAGGGAATCTCAGTGTCAGCAAGATTTGACCGATACTCGGATCGATAGCGAACGGATAGAACGTGAGCACGGTCGCGCGAAAAGCGAAGCTGCTGATGAGCTACGGCAGATTCAGTCTCTGGAGCAGCAGCTATCTCCCGACGATGGAACGCTGATGGCTGCGCTGCGCAAGCGCCCGCGTCATGACTGGGAGGCGCTCGCCAAGATCGTCGACCCATTGCTTCTGACCCGCAACGATCTGCGGCCCAGTTTCGATGCGGATGCAGATCCGTCGGTGATCCTCGGCTGGAGTTTCGATCTCGAAAAGATCGGGCTCCCATCGTGGGCCGACGAGGAAGAGATCCGGCGACGCCTCAGCGCCGCACAACAGCGATACACAGCTGCGCAGCAACAGATCGATGACTTGCGTGCTCGACAGGAATCCGCGGTCAAGCTGGTCGCGGCCGCTGATGGGCAGTTGCGTGTTGCGAAGGCCGAGGTATCAGTCGCGAGCCGAAACAAGACAAATCGGAGCGAAAGTCTTGAGCGTGTGCAAAAGGCCCTTTCGACTGCTCGTCAACAGGAGCACGACAAGTGGAATGCGGAAGTCAAGCGACTGAACGCCGCCATTGATAGTGCCCGTGGCAAGCAATCCGAGCACGTCCGGCATTCAGACGCGGAACTTAGGTCTGTCGCCAAGCGGTTTGACGACCAAATTTGGGCAATGGATGTTGCGCACAAAAAGGAAGTCGGAGGCTTCAAGGCGAGTGCGGACGAAATTCGCAGCAGGGCCCAGGCCGACCTCACTTCCCTGGAGAATCAGCGAAGCCAGAAGCTCAAAGAGGCGAACATTGATCCCGACAAGATCAAGGGCTGGGACAAGGAGAAGGCTGAGATCGACGGTGCGCTCGACGCTATCCAGGACAAGGCACCCCTGGTCGCGCGTTGGCGCGATTGGATGAATGCCAACGGACCGCTGAAACTGGTACAGCTCCAGGAAACGCTTGGTTTGGCGAACACGGCCGTGTCTCAGGCGACCCAGGCGCTGCAGGCTCACGAGGCAGCGTGCCGGACAACGGAGAAGGCTTACACGGCTGAGCGTGCCGCACTGGACAAAACGGTTGATGCGCTCACTGATGAATGCCGCAGGTTGCGTCCTGTTTGTGACGAGTTGCCGCGCCATGCTTCCGCACAGGTTTCAATCCAGCCGGAGATGAGCGCAACGGAGATGATGACGACCGTCGATACCGCGCGTCACAGGCTGCAGGAGACGAAGCGTCAGGTCGGTCATTTAGCCAATGGAGTACGCAACGTCCTCACTGCGCATGAAAGCGATGTCAAGGATTTTGTCGAGAAAAGCCTTTCCGAAGTCGTATCGGGCGACAGCATCGATCAGGCCAACGCGCTGGCGATGTGTCACCAGAAGATCCCCACCGAGATCGTCAGCAATCTGAACAATACGTTGCGCGCCATTCTTGACACAATCGAGTACTTCTATGGTGCCATTCTGGGTTTCGAGACCGAGATTAAGCGCTTCAACAAGCGGCTGGCGGAAGGTCTTCATGCGGTCGAGCACTTTGAGCGGGTCAAGGGGCTGCAGATTGAGATGGTGACTGACTTCTCTACGCTCGGGTTCGTGGACAGGCTTGAGGCCGTGAGCCGCTACGCTGCAAACACGCACATCACGCTGGGGCGCGTCAGCACACGAACGGAAGTGCCGGACGTGCAGGCAGAGATAGTGCTGCAGGAATTTGCCAATGCGCTGTCGTCTGGCGGCCGTATCGACGTAGATCTGAGCTCGCACATCAGGATCCAGGGCAGGGTCTTCGAAAACGAGATCGAGAAGGTCTTTCAGCGGGAGGCCGAGCTGGAAAACGTCTCGTCCAACGGGCTCACGTCCATCATCTTGATCACCTTGCTGATCGGCATGCTCAATATGATTCGCGGTAAGGACGAACTGTACGTCACGTGGGTCACTGACGAGGTTGGGAAGTTCGATGGTCCGAATTTCGTTGCGCTCATGGACATGTTGCGCGACAACTACATTGACGTGATCACGGCATCGCCCGATCTGAATCCGCGACACTACCGCCGGTTCGCGCAGCGGTATCGCTTTGAGGACATGGGGGTGATTCGCATGTTTGCACCGCAGTCGCAGGCGCTTGCACACGGACCGACGGCAGCCGGAGCAGGGGCGGGAGCCGCGGCTGGCGATGTCAGCGAGGAGGCTGTCCTGTGATCGCACAAGTCCTGAAATGCCTACTGTCCGGTGCGTTCGTTTGTCCGATCGCCTACCAGACCGAATACAACCTGCTGCAGTTACCAGAGAATCGAGATCTCGTCGCCGAGACGATGAAAACGCTTGGCTACCGACTGGCGCGTACGAATCCCGATGATGGTGCTTTCTATATGGCGCCCCTGGACCTGACAGATCTTGCCGTCAGTCGGGTGAAGGAGGAACTCAGCAGGTTTCGTGACGTGTTCGGGCCAGCCGTATTGCTGCTCGATATGATCCGGCAGACGAACTCGGTGGAAATCGGATTGTCTCCCGGCGATGTGATTCGCCTGGCGTCACTGGAGGAGGTTATTATCGAGAGCGCTTCGCTTGAAAGCCAGCTTCGCGATCTCGCGCCGGTGATCAAGAACTTCAATCCCCGCGCATCCATTCGGGATAATCTGCGCCGCGTGCTTGAGCAGCTTCGAGCCGCTGGTTACGTTGCACTTGTGAATTCGCAGGCAGAGATCTATCAAGTCACAGGCAAGATCGAGTATCTGTATTCGGTGGTCGAGTACATCGCGGAACATGAGGTGATCATGGTCGAGCGTGTGGACGACCAGGTCCGTGACGAGCAGCAATTGCTTGATGGGATCGGCGATGCGTGACACAAACGACCAGATCGGGAAGCTTCTGCGTGTGCTTCACCAGAATGATGACCTGATTACGGCCGCGTTCTCCGGAGGCCTGGAGTTGGGCGCACACAATGCGCGCATTGACACGCTGTCGAATCTGCGAGCACTCAAGCCACTGGACGAGGGGATCTATCGCCTGAACCCTCGCCTGCGCGACTTCATTGCAGACCATCTCGTAAGCTATCGTGCTTTCCAGGCGCTTACCCGCTTGTCCGGTTCGATCCAGCAGGCGCGCGCACTATGGCGGGAGATGAAGTTCCGCCATGACGACGAGGATCCGACTGACAGGGATGCGCTCTTTGAGCAGTTCATCGATGCTGTCATGGACATTGCTTACTCCATCGAGCGCAATCTGTCATTGCTGCATTCACTGGTCTCGACGCAGTACGGCGACGTCTCCAGCTTCTCGGCGAAGCTTAGGCAAAACAAATACTACATTCGGGAGATTGGGGAAGCGCTCAACGAGATGGAGCAGGTGAATCGCCTTGTCGAGGACATCGATGGCGAGGCACTCACTGCCGGCCTGACCGAGGTGCGGGCGATTGTCCGCCGGCGTCTCACGAGCCGACTGCTAGCCTGGACTTCCCAGGTCAAGGATGCCCAGGCTTCCATCAATCGGTCGCTCTTCAAGGCGCGCCGCCTCGAAGAGCGTGTGCGTAAACTGAGCAGAGTTTCGCACTGGCTGCGTCAGAACCGTTCTGCATCGGGCTTTGAGGTGGGGCTCGACAATGCCCCGGAGACGCTCTTTCTTTCGGAGCCGCTCGCCGTTCGCGCGCACATCGATGTACGCGATGCAAGGGAGACTGAGCATGAGTTGTTGCGTGAGGCGATAGCGAAGCTGCCTGCGCGCGATATCCAGCGACCAGCGGAGGTGCCGCCACCGCCTTTGGCCATCCTCGAGGAAGAGGAGGGCGATGCAGTGATAGAGCCACTCGAGCCCCATGATGCGATGATCGAGGCGCTCCTCGAAGACCTGCGTAGCACTTCGCAGGGCATTTCCCTGCGGATGTGGAAAGAAGCGCAGGTCTCGGAATCCGATCTTCTGTCCGATGAAGAGTGGTTGCTCTATGCATCCATTCAGCTGGAGAACGAAGGCATTCGTCTCACCTTCCTGCCTAGTGCCGGGACGCCCAAACGCTATTCGAATGAGATATCGGATGACGTGCTAGCGCAGGGATTGGCATGATCCTGAACGCACCGCAGGTGGGGTTCCTGCAAAGACTCGTTGCGGATCGGCCGGAAAGGCGTCGGTCAGGGGACATGGCCATGTACTTCTCGCGTGAGTATGGCATTGGCAAGGCCTTTGGGCGGTCATTTCTCTACTCAACCGCGGACTGGGACGCGGCGGCCAGAATGCTGGACAACCACGATATCCCGCGTGAGCGGACCGAGGGGTCGCTGCGGCGCGCGGATACGGTGGACTATGGTGGGATTTCAGAAAAGGCGCTGGGTAGCCGGCCTCATGGCAACGCCGTGGCCGTCCGGTCTGCCTTTGGCGCATGCTCCCTGGATGGGCAGCCCCTGGGGGTGCTTCCGGATGGTGCCTACACGGTGTTGTGCGTGGAAGATGTTGTTCGCATCCAGTGTCAACAACTGATAGTTGTCGAGAACCTGGAAACATTCCGATACCTGGGCCGGTATCGCTGGATTCAATACGCTGGACTTCCGACGCTCGCCATATTCCGTGGCGACACGAAGTTTGGCTTGAATGACGCGAGTGAAGCTATCGCCGGTCACGCTGCACAGGTTCTTGCGTTCACCGACTTCGACCCGGCAGGCCTATTCATTGCGTCCCAGTTACCAAGATTGGCCGGCCTGGTTCTACCCGAGCTAGACTGGCTTCGCGATGCCACCATCCGAGGCAAACGCCATGATCTGTACGAGGATCAAATCGGTCAATGCGCGGGCATGCTGGAGGCACCGGTGCAGGCCGATATTGCTCGCGCATTCAGGCTGTTGCGAGAGCTAAAGGCAGGGTATGCCCAGGAGTGGATGGAGCGAGCGCCGGTGCGAGATTGCTCCGTCAAGTCTATTTCCGGATCAAGAGTATCTCGATGAGGTGTCTGATTACGTAGCCCGTGAGCGGATGCCACGGGTGATGGCATCGCAGAAGGGCGCCCTTGGTGACGGCTGTGAAGAAGCGAAAGGGATCGCGGATGTGCAAATTGCTGTGACCCGGCAAAAGCTCGTGTCTACTGCAGTAGAACTGCATGATGGTCCGCAATGGGATGGGTCCATCAAGTTCATACGACGACCGAACAATCCAAATGAATCGAACTGAAATCGCCTCAAATTACAGTGCTGATCGTCCTGCTGAGCAGGACTCTCTTGGCCGATCCGAGTTTGCTACACACCTCGCTATTGCTTTGCGCACGGTGTGCGCGACTGACGGATTGGTAGTTGGCATCGAGGGAGGCTGGGGCACCGGTAAGAGCACAGTCATAGGCTTTGTGAAGAAGGCCCTTTCAGAGCAAAAAAATAGCGAAGTAAAGGTCATTGTCGTCGACTTTAATCCCTGGATGGTCAGCAATACAGGCGTACTAATCGAGGCGCTCGTGACCCAGATCGCTGCCGCGATCAACCTCGATTCGCTCTCTCCGGAGAAAGCCGTCAAGGTTGGGGAGAAGCTACTTAACTACGTTGGCCTGCTTCGACATCTTAAATATCTTAAGTACCTTCCTGGCGGCGGCTTCGTTGGCCATATTGCAGAGGACGTATCTTCGCTGGCCGACGCAGCTGGATCTGCCGCGAAGGAGGCGGGCGAAGCTGTTGGTGACTTGAAGAAAGTCCTGCCATCCCTTGACCTTGCCACGCGCAAGGCTGACGTCGCGGAAGCGCTTCGAGAACTCGGACAACCTCTTGTCGTTGTTATCGACGATGTGGATCGTTTGCCTGCTGATGAGATTCGCATCATTGTGCAAGCAGTTAAGGCAGTTGCGGACTTTCCCCGAACCACTTACTTGATCGCGTATGACCGTGAGGTCGTAGCTGCAGCCTTGGGCAACGGAAATACCGCGTCCGGCAACTCGTATCTGGAGAAGATCGTCCAGGTGGCATATCCCATTCCGCCGCTATTCCAGTATCAGATGCGAACATTCGCCGGCAAGAAGCTGCAAGGTCTCTTCACGGCTCTCGGCCTTGAGCTTCGATCCTTTGAGGCTGCAGCCTACGCGCCGGCGCTGAGCCTTCTTGCGCAGATTGCGCGACATCCGAGAGACGTCGTACGTTTGGCAAACAGACTAATGCTGAGCCTTCCCGCAACACGGCATGAAGTGAATGTCATCGACGTGGTGATCTTCGAAGCGATATCCCAACGGTTCCCTGAGCTGCGGGAGGTCGTGCATCTCCACCCGAGCGATTTCACCGGCCATCCGTTCCGGGACGACACCACCACTAATGATCAATCGAGAGACTGGATGGCGTGGGCATCGTTAGTTGCCGCACGCGACCGTGGCACAGCCGGCTGGCAAAAGCACCTTCCAAAGGACGAGGCTGATTTCGCAATTGCTAAGAAGGCCTGTGAGTTTTTATTTCCTTCCACGGATCGCGGCGCTGATCGCGTTCCCGAAGACGAACTTCATATTGCCGATCCAGATCGACTTGCACGTTACTTCCGGATGATGTCGCTGGAGTCTGTTCCTGAAGCTGCTTATATACACACCCTCCTGCGGCACCCTGAAAGGCTTGCCGATGCCCTGGATGGGATTGAGATGGCTATGACGCTCGAATGGGCCTACAACTATCTGCCTTCATGTGCGAGTCCGGATATTTGTGGATGCATGGAAACAATCGTAACGCGCGCGAAGCAAGCTACGCGTGCCACAGAGCAGACGAAGGAGCTAATTGAGCTCTTTGTGAAGGTCTGTCGACGTCTCATCGCCATGGCTGCAGGTGACGCGCGAATCGAAGCATTCCAGCGCGCGATCGAGGATGCACCATTGTCTATCTCTGAATCTATCCTCCTCGAGGCAGCGGCAGAACAAGGGAAATGGTATGTCCACCCGGAGAAGCAGAAACCACAGAAGGATCAACTTGTGCCGGACTGCATTGCAGTCGACAACGCTATCAAGATATGGTCTGAGCGGGTGCGAAAGGCGCTTGCATCGGACCAATTGCATGAGGAGCCCCGCATGCATGCCATTCTTTACCGGTTTGCTCAGCTAAACTACGCTTACGACGAAGCCTATGAAGGCGTTAGCAAAGTCTGCTCAACCGATGAAGGACTGGAGGTTTTTTTGGCCGTCTATACGGAAGGTGACGATTTTGGATGGATGTCTCACTACGCGCTGATAGCGTCCCCGCAGGAGTTCGCCGTACGGATACGAGGTTCGTCGATGAATGCTCAGTACTCCTGGTTCGCCAAAAAACTCTCCGACCCACAGTTTTCGCAAGCGGTTGAGGATCAAGCTCGACGGTTGAAGAACTTGAAACGCCCGCCAGCAGCGCTTCCTTCCCAGTGAGAGTCGCTGATGTTGCGATCCGGCGCATATGTTCGTAGTTCAGGCGGCGTTGGTTGCGTCGCGCTGAAGGCCTAGCAGTACTTCTACAGGGCAGCGCGAATTCTCTTGAAGATGAAACAGGGAGCAAGCAGACCTCGTAAAAATTTGGCCATTCTCCAGTGGAAAATGGCCCATACCGCTGTCAGTGGAGCTTAGGGCGGGTGTATTCCAAGATCGATGACAGACTTGAGAATTCTGCCGCGTCCAGGATCGATCGACATTCGGCGTGGCACTCTTCAGATCGATTGCTGGTTGGACTCAACGGTAGCGGTTCTTGGGTGACGAATGGTAGTAGTGAGAGCTGGTATCGTCGCAGGGATTGCTACTGTCGATTTGGAAGTGCCATGTGTATTTGCTAAGTGCTAGAAGAGAGAGTATGGACCACCTCAATGATCTGCCAAGGCGTCATAAGAACCATGTAACGCAGAGCAAGGCCGAAGCCGCTTTCCACAATTTTCTATCGAGTTTGGGAGACTTTGTCCTGCAGGGTGCGGATCGCAACGATTATGGAATCGATTGTCAGATCGAGGTTATCGTTTGTGAAAGCGCGACAAACGTCAGAATTCACATCCAGTTGAAAGGGACCGAGCGGGCCGCGAATGCGGACGGTTCGGTCAGTGTCGAGATTCGGCGGGCCAATCTGAATTACCTACTAATGCAGCCTCATTCGTGTTTCGTCTGCTATCACGTGCCGACCGACACGCTGCGGATTTGCTCCGCGGACGCCGTGATACGGCGGTATGAGCATAGCGGGCAGAGTTGGGCCTTGCAGCAAACACTCACGGTGGCTTTCTCGGAGATCCTCACGGGCGCACGCCTGAAGTCCCTAGCGAATTTGGCGAGATCCGGTGCGGCTTCATTGCGAGATATGCGGGTCGCACAAACAACCGCTCGCCCGGAAGAACTGCCAGGTCTCGTAAGAGTTGCCCTCCCAGACTTACATGTTTCGGAAGATGAAGCGCAGACTGCAGCGGTGCTTTCCAGCCTGTATGAGAGCGGCGCTGATGACGTGATTAGCGCCGCGTTTGAGAAGTTCGGGGCCGTGCTTCCACCAGACCACGATGCGATGATTTTCTGCTACATGGCGGAAATCAACCTCGGTATGGCTAGGCAGGGCGGTAACGCCGAACGCATCGCCGACGGCATTTCTTATCTCGTGTCCAAGCTCGATGCTGGCCGTCATGATAAGGCAAGCCTCCACTATTCGATTGGCAACGGGTTTTCGGCGTTAGGTCGAGAAAAGGATGCTGCCGAGGCTTATGAGGCTGCTCTTCGGCATCTGAGCGTCGGCGAAGATGCTGTACTGCTGGCCCAGTGCCACAAGAACGTTGGCTCCAGCTATGAAAAGCTTGGCGATGCAGAGAAGGCGGCCGAATCTTTCCGTGAGGCGCTGCGTCACAATTCCCGGCTTCCAGAGGCGCACTACGCCATGGGGCTTCATTGTCTCCGAAAGGGTGAGTACGGAGAGGCGCTCGAATATTTCGATCAAGTGGTTTTCGCCGAGCGCATACAGGGAAAACGATCTTCGGTTTCGGGCTGGAGAATAAATGCGCTCTTCAATCTAGGTGAGGGGAAGGCGGCATTTCGCGAGATCAATATGCTGCTGGGCGATGCTGGAGAAGAGGCCTGGATCTGGCCATGGTGTAGTCGGCAAGTCGCGAGCTTCGGGCGGACTTCACCGGAAAATGCAAGGCTGAGTATTCTGTTCTGGGACCGATATCTTAAGGCGCATCCGAACTGTCCCGACGGTGTGCGAGAACGGCTCCTGAGCAGATTGTACCTACGATCGGAAGATCAACCCGCGGATATGAATTATCTTGCGTTCAAGGCTGAATTCGAGGCCGGTATCCAGCATGTGCGGGGCGAGGCAGTGGCTCACTTATGGGATCGTCTCGGGCACTGGGCGCAGGAAAAGGACAACTGGGAGGAAGCAGAACGGTGCTTTCGAGTGGCGTATGAACTGGCGGGCGGGCACTATGGCTATTGCCTTGGCACGGCTCTGAATTTTCTCGACCGGCCAGGAGAGAGTCTGCCGATTCTGCTACCCCAAGCAGAAGAGATTCGGCCTGACGATATGAGTTGGTTTCAGGTCGCAGTAGCCTACGAAAAATTGGGGCGCGTGCGGGACTCGATCAAAGCCTATCTGAAGGCCATTGCGTTGAATCCCGACTACGAACTGGCGTGGTTCAACATGGGTGGCGTGCATTGGAACGCTGGGGAGTTGGAAGAGGCTAGCCGCGTATGGAAGGCGGCTGTGGACAGATTTCCAGATCACGAACTGGCGGCACTGCTCCGCCGCGATCTTCCCTTTATCCTTCGCTAGCTTGCTTATCACACTGCCATCTTCGCTGTGGTTGGTGTTGTACGCGGGATTGTTGTCGTCGCGCTCAAAAAAATGTCACGAAGGGCGCCTAGGATCGACTTACTACTGTCACGATCAATGAAAATGTCGAATTCACAGCAGACTATTTTCCGCCCGATCCGAGAGGAGCGGTCACTTCCTGAGTGCATTCAGTCTCTGACTCGACGCATTGAGTCCTACTTGGAGATGGCGGACATCCCGCTGTCGACTTACCGCGGGGCTGCGCTGGAAGCGCTCGCGCGTGATAGTGCTTATGCGGATGACGAGCTCGAGGAGCGGTTCCCTGAAGTCGCGAAGGAAAGCCTCAGAAGGACATACCTTGCCCGCGCATGCATCCAGTTGATTGGTGCTGAAGAGGCAATGAGTTTTGGTGCCACGGATTCCGCTTGGTATCGTTGTTATGTGGCAAATCATGACATGGGGTTGTACGAAGGATCGTATCGGGATCCATCTTTCGATTCCAGTCGGGTTGATGATGCGCGCAAGGGAGGCGAGAATCGCGGGAGGACCAATGATCCAACGCGCGATAAGCTGGCTGAAATGATCGAGGAACTGCGGCCGGAGGGCGATTGGGTTAGCGTGTTGCAGATCATCAAAGCCGTTGAAAAGCCACTTTACAAGTTTAACCGGGCTTCCGGTGGTATCCTGGTTGAGGATAGCTTTCGCCAAACGCTTAATCGTTGGCTGACTGATCACCGTAATACCAAAATCCAAGCTGCCCTTGGGCCGTCCCTCAGGCAATGATTAAAAGGGGAAGTGCGCGGCGCCTGCCCCGTAGTTTCGATTAGCTATCGCGCGCGCGTTGTGCGTGCGGCCCCCTTCCTTCCATCACCCTCCATCCAGCGAAGCTATCCGCGGCCGCCTTCCCAGGCGGCCGCGACGCTTCTCGCTCCTGATACTCCCGATGCTGCCGGGAACGCGAGGTGGGCATCACGAATGTCCCGATTTCGGCGTAGTCAATAGGCAAATTCAGGTCGGGCCATTGGTCAAACGATTGGATCTTGGTTTCCGCTCGTCTAGATCCGCTCGCGCTCATCCACATCTGCATCCTGCTGTCAAGAATCATAACTAAGCAATGATTTTTCACTGGATAGCAGTGCATCAGCGGCCAATTCGTCGTCTCTCTAGACTTTTTCTGTCCAAGCGACATTTTTGCAAACGCGACAAAAAGGAGTCAGAAAATCATGAATAACGCGGGGTGGGCGCCGACCCGAGCATTAACAATTAAGGCAGTGGCCGAGCGTATCGGCCGCTCGCGTGCATCAATCTACGAAATGATGGACAAGAAGTCGCCGCGCTTCGATGCGACATTCCCGAAGCCATTCAAAATCGGCATTAAAACGCTCTTCGTGGAATCAGAGATCGAAACGTATCTGCGCGCGAAAATCGCGCAAAGCCGCCCGGCCACGGCGAACTGAAGGAAGGAGAGAACTCATGGCTCAGATTCAGAAAGAACACACCGTCCAGGATCTCCTGGCATTTTACGATCGCGTGAATCCTGTCCTGTCGCAGTGGCTCGCCAAGCCGACGTGGACGCGGGAAGAAACCGCGATGCTGTGCGCGGGCTTCGTCCCCCATGATAGCCAGAAGGGTGGGAGCGCTGCTGCCGGCGATTCGGCAAATTCCTTTGAGGGTGGTACGTCGATGGATCCAGACGGGTACCTGCCGCCAGCTCATAATCTTCACGGCGGCTATCTGAGGCTGCTAAAGGGCAAAGGTGCGGCTTCCCCACATGCCATGGTGGATCTGCTGCGCCCAGCAATACCCTTGGCAACCCTTAAGGCAGGCGGCGGGTGGGCTCAAGTACGAAGGGCGTGCACCCTCAACTCGTTCAAGGACCTGCAGTGGCTTCTCATCATCGGAAGCGCGGTTGGCTTGTCGGTGCCAGCTCTGGTTCCTTTTGGCTTACTCAACGGATTGCGCGATCGGATGGTTGGCCAGTGCGCTGTTGAATTTCCGCTCATGCAGGAAAAGGACCGGTGTGCGTCGACATCGGTGCGGATTGATGCGGAAAAAGCCGGACTGCCAGGTATGGTTGACCATGCAGTGGAAGCGGAATCGGTAGCGCAGACAAAGCCGGGAGCCGGGCAGCAGAAGCTGCGAGGACGTCAACCAGTGCAGACGACGCCGGAGGGGCGCGGCTATCACACGACCGAGGAAGTCGCTGGGCTCACGAACCTACTGCCCGACACTCTGAACAAGTACGCCCGCAAAGGCATTGCTGTCGAGGGGTTCACGCCCTTCAAGCGCCCAAACGGCAGATCCTGGCAATGGCGAGATCGTCAGCAGCAAGCGGAACAGGACGACGCTGCCAATGCCATCGTGGATCAATCCCGGGCGCGGGTCTACGTGAACGGATCTGGCCGCCAGCGCCCGGGCGCTGGTTCTATGCCGCGGATGCATCCAGGGGCCTGAGTGCGCCAGCGCTTTCGTTCGACAGTGGGCATCCAGGGTTTCACACCCTTTGATTCCGCCTCGATCGGCCTCGAGCGGGCATCCGCAGCAATCCGTTCTATTCCGTCTCAATCCTCGTTTCGTTGTGATCCGTTGCATGGGCATCGATTTCCGCTGACAGACTTAGGGTGAGCAGACTTCGGTGCAAAGCTTTTGTACGAGCCAGATTTGAGGCTGTCAGGCAAATGGATCCCGGAATCCAAAATTTGGAGAGCAAGTTATGTTGATAAGAAGAAGTGCCAAGCCGGATGGCGAGCGCGCTATCCGCATTTCCGATGTGTACAAGTACGCTGACGGCGTCGAAGAGGAGGTGACGCGCGAGGTCGTCCAGGTTCTAATGGAGCCCGCCCGGGGCAGGGAAGGCGAATACTTGCTGCAGCATCCGCAGCAGACGCTGACGTTGGTCGACGAGGTTGTTCGCTATATCGCGGACAATCACCACAAGTCCCGGTCGTACTGGGGCGCGAAATTCTCCCTTGAAGCGTGCTTCGTCGAAGGAGATCCGTTCGAGAAGGCGGAAGCGGTCATGGTCCTTGCCGAGAGCCGGACGGCATTCAACTTCTACGCTGTAATGCGGGCGTTTTACCATTTGCTCTGCGTTCCCGAGTATCAGGCATCGAAGTATTGCGCGAGTATCGAAGCGGCCAGGCAGGCGCTTTCGTTTGCGTATCCCGCCTTTTTTGTGGAAATGCCGCCAACAGGGTTGCCACCCGCGGAGGGTGTGTCTGAGTTGGATTTGAGGAAGGCTATGACAGCGCTGGTTTGGCCCGCGGCTGAGCGCTTCAACTCGGCCGTCGACAAGATCGCCGAGATTGTGAGCAGCAGGGGGTATCGGTCAAAGGTGGCGAGGGAGTCGGCGAAGCTTAAGAAGCGCGGCGCCAGTGTGACAGCGCTGATCCGCGGACTCCTGAAGCACCATCAGAGTTTGGCGGTCGTAGCTGTGCGATTATCCATTCGGCAACGCCACGGACTTGATTTTCTTGGTGAGAAAATGCACAAGGCATTGGGTCGTCTGGTCGGAGATCGGCGCCACGACGCGCTACTGAATGAATCCGTCGGGCATTTCTGGGTACTGCAGGAGCGTTTTCGAGCCAGTTTCAGGCAGCGATTACCGACTATCCAGAAGCAAAAGGTGGTGGGCGGTAGTATCGCGCTGCATTACGATCTCGTGATGTTCTTTGACGCGAAGCGCTGTGCAGAGGTGGATGCTATTGCACGGCATATCGGTGCATGCTGGAAGGTCATTACAAATGACGCGGGATTTTCCCTGGCATTGAACGGCGGTAATTTTCATCCCTACCCGCCAAACTGGCTGGTCTGGCACATGCAGGATTTCGGCAGATTTCCGTCGAAGGCTGAATTTGTCGGGCTGGTCCGGGACGGAAGTGTTCAGGCGGGGAATCTTTTGACGGCAGCTGCCACGATGGTGTTCTCTGCGATGCTGCACACGCCATCGAAGCATTCGCCATCGCTTATTAAGGGTGGCGCGAGGCGCTATGGAAAAAGCGATCTGCTAACGGGGCGCGGCTTTGATAAGGCAGGTCGCGGGACAAAACTGGGGTGCTCTGAAATGAAGCGCGAGCGACAGAAGCGACCAACGTATGCAACGCCTGCCCCCGCATTCGCGCCGGGGCCGAGTACGCGCTAGGACGGGTGTGCCCTTGCTCTGTACTTTGTGCGCAATGCCCGATAGCGGTATGCCGGCTTCCTTTGGGAGGCCGTTTTTTTGCGCTTGGTTCGGGATAATTCGGTAACGATGTCATTTGCGCAGATTGCCATGCTCAGCTGGGGTGCTGCGGATAATTTTCATGCATTAGGCCAGCAGAGTTCGCGCTTTATACTCTTTGTCAAGTTGGTTTTGCTAGGTTGCTCCTATATTAAGATTGTCTTTCCTAATTATCGGCTATAAAACACTCCTGACCGTGGTGCGTTGGCATCCGCGAGGGTAGTTAAAATTTACATGGCTTATCCATGGAATGTCCAATCACGGAGATTCATGATGAGTCAGAAAAATGCGGCGTTCGAGCAGTACGGCTTCACTTCGTCTAACGGGAGGGGAAATCAACCCATTCCGGGTTTCATCAGGTATTGGGAGATCGGGGAGTATGCTGAGCTGATGCATCAGCTTCTGAGCTTTCTCTGCGGATTTCGGTGAAGGTGATCAGCGGTTTCGGCGAACGTGATCAGGGAAGGAAGGTGGTACTGCGCGGTCAGGAGATTGTAGCGTAGGTGATCAC
>NZ_JWMB01000006.1:0-67946 GCF_000812445.1 Cupriavidus sp. SHE
TTCTTCGTCTTCGCCGCCACGGCGGCCGTGTCGTTCCTCGCGGGGTCGATCCTGCACAGCTCGGGCTGGCAAGCGGTCAACTGGATGATCTTCCCGGCTTTGGCGCTGATCCTGGTGCCGCTGCTGTGGCAGGCAGCGCGAAAGCCGCTGCGATCAGATCCAAGATGATCGAGCCGATGCGGGAGGCGTACCGTCTAGCGGGCGCCCCAGTCGTTACATCACCTGCTTCCACTGCCGCATCTTCGACAGTGCGTCGTCGTAGGCCGTAGCGGTGAAGAACTGAATCCTGCGTCCGAGGGTTTGCATCGGGCTCGTCGTGGGATCGAAAAGCCTAACGTCCGAATGGTGCGCCACGATGTCGAGCACCCGGTTCTGGCCCTCTGCAAGCATGGTTTCCAGCTCGCAAAGGTCCCTGTTTGCGAAACGGCGTTGGAACATCCCTGAAAGACCTTCGGCGCGCTTAATCATTGTGTCCGCTGAGAAGAACGAAGCCGAAGGTCCAGGTGTCTGATCGTGTGCGAGCTGCAGAATCATCGTATTCCAGAGGATCACGTCCACCAGAATCATTGCAGCGCTGGTGTGATGGCGCTGTTCTTGCCAGATCATGGCGATGCGCCTGTAGTGGTCCGCGGGGACCGTGGCGGTTACCTCCTCCAGCTTTCGGTGGCTGGTGCGAACCTTATCTAGGAGTTCTTGTTTTGTAGTCGGTAGCTTCATTCGGAATCCTTAATCCATTGAGAATGCGTGTGTTTGTTGGTCGGAATGCGCTTCCCTATTCGAGTGTTGAGATGACGCATGCGTAACACTGAGTATTCCGACGTGGCTAGTTGCGCTCCCTGCGACGAATAAGCCACTGATGGCACTATGGGGCATGCCATCGTTGTAACGTCAAGCGGGTGATGCGCGACTGCTCGGCGAGGTCAGCTGTTCATGGACCGCCGAATGCAAGGGTCCGACTTGCGCTACGGCTGAAGCTGCTTCTGCATGGTGTTGTGGTTGTAGTAATCGCTGGCGTAGACAATTTTTCCGTTCAAAACGCGAAAAAAACTCGCACCGAAATAACTGATATTCGTGCTGGAGGGTGACGTCTCGCCACTGTTTCTCTTGGTGGCGGTGAATTCCCATTCAATCGCTACGCCATCGTCGGATGAAATCGGTTGCGAGCGGAGTTTCATTTTTCGATCAGGCAAAATTTGCTTCAGAAACTGCGAGACTTCGGTGATGGATTCCGGCCCGGTGCGGGATGCTTCATTACTAGTATTGAAATAGACGACGTTGGAGTCGAGAACTTTTTTCATATCATTGGTTTTCCCGCTATTCCAAGCTTCAAGGTATTGTCGAACCACTTTCACATTCTCTGGCTCTTGTGCTTCCTGCGAGGTGGCGCTATAGGCGAACGGGGCCAGGATAAGAAACATGGCTCCCAACGCCTGCACTGAGCGATGGCGCAGGCCCTTTGAAGATTGAAATGAATGGGATGCCCAAGTGTGCTGCATGTGTTTCATAGTCGAGATTTTCTAAAGTCTGTTGAAATGAAGCCTGATTCAAAAAAATCGGTAGGTAATTTCTCTGCCATTAAGCTAATAAGGTTATGTTGTGATTGACTCCGAGTTGCTGTAACGGGACAGCGGATTTCTATATGTACTTCGGTGAGGAATATCGGTTAATAGCGTTGCTGAGATGGTGTATCCCCGTGTTGGTAATTGGCTCGAGACTCAGGCAAGCCAATCGTTAGGAGTTGTTGAGCAATAAGAATGATTGCTACTATTGTTATTTAAACATACTAACATCCTATGTTTAAAGAAGGAGGTGACAGCCTAGGAAGGGGGGGGGCATGGCGAGATCGCCACACGTGTAGCGCTGCGTGTGGGGACGGCCTTAACAGCTGAGGCGCTCGAACGTTTGCGGTCCCGGACGCTGTATGAAAACCCGTTCTCAACTTGAAGGTCCGTCCGGTAAAGTTTGCGGACGTATTGAACGCAGAGGTCAACATGCCCAGATTCATCGAGGGTCAAGACAGGCAGCAGGTCATGCTGCTGCCGGAGTGTCTGGGCGACTCATGGACGAGTTGGGGTTGCGGCCTTGGAGTTCAGCGGCATACAGCCCCCCTCTAACGCCCCTCTGCACTGTTGAAGCTCTACCATGCGGTTAGGGATTGTTCGCCGTGCGCGTCCAACTGCACAACCGTTTAAGTGCAGCGCCGGATGCCAAAACCCTGCAGAGATTCCGTCGAGGGTAGCTGGGCTTGAGAAAGGTTGGATCCGCCCGTATTCACCTTGAGCCTGGGGCGTAGTGAAATGCCGGCACGGCGCAGTTCTACACCACACTCCAGAAACACGCCGGCCAAGGAGGTGTTAGATCCTGCATCGGGCGACAAGTAATTGCTCCGAAGGTGAAGGACTTCCCCCTGCGTGGACAAGACAAATCTCGTCGAACGAGTCAACGATAAAGCCTGAACCAGTGTTGTAAACCCTGGGTACAAGTGCGATGCTGGCAAGCAAGTCGTCAAAGTACTTAAAGGCGACAACGCCCTCTTGCGGGACGGCCAGGCGCTCCAAGTCGTGATGGAACTTCGGCGCATCGCGAGCTGGTTCATTTATCCCTCTGATGACCATGATCAGCCTCCGTTCGACCAGGCTATAGTGCTGATAAAAAGGCCGCGTGGCTCGTGGCCAAATAATTGACGCGACCGCCGAACCAATAGGTGCGTCACCAGATGCGTATGCGCTATCATTGGGTGAATCCATGTTGGATGATCCTATCTTTAGAGTATTCCCCAATCGCGATGACTGATGGCACCACACTTCCGCACGCGCCGAGGCGCTCCCTGGTCGACACGACGATTGAGCTGATCCGCCGTCAGATCGAGAATGGCGTCTGGCCAGTGGGTGAGAAGATTCCGAAAGAGCAGGAACTGGCTGACATGTTGAATGTAGCTCGCAACACCGTGCGGGAAGCTATTCGCGTGCTGTCGCATGGGCAGGTGCTTGAAGTTCGGCAAGGAGATGGCACCTATGTGCGCACCAATGTCGATCCTGTCGAGGTCATGCGTCGTATTGGCCGTTCGAGCCTGCGCGAGCACCTTGCGCTACGCAGCATGCTCGAAACCGAAGCCGCGCGACTGGCCGCTATCAACCGCTCCAAGGCGGACTTGGCGATGTTGCGCCGTCTCCTGAAGGCGCGCGGGGAACAAAGCGATCATGAATCGTGCGCCTTGTTCGTGGACGCCGACACGGCCTTTCACTGTGCCATTGCGCGGGTATGCGGCAATAATGCGCTGTCTGAGTTGTACCGCTACTTTTCGAACTCCGTTCGAATGAACACTCTGGCCGTGCTGGAGGATGAAGACTTGCCTGAGCCTGGCCTGGATGCCCATGAGGCGATCGTCGATGCGATCGAATGCCAAGACCCAGACGGAGCCGCAGAGGCTGTGCGTAATGTCGTAGCGCCGCTGGTCACCGCGCTGAATCATCGTTCGGCGTAAGCCGAACTGCCCCCGTTTCACCCCAATACGGAGCCTTGCCGATCCTTCGCCGCCGACACGCCGGGTGCTCAGGTTAGTCGTGCCTTTAAGCAGCTCCGTTCTGAGCGATCCAGAAGACCACATCCAGCTTGTTGTGGGGCGGGAAGCACCATCACGAGACTCCTATCGGGCGATTGGATTCACCGCAGCTTGCACATTTCTCGCTCCATCGTCAGGCTATCTTGTTGCCTGAAGCGATTGAAGCGAGTGATAGATCGTGCAGTCAGAGCTTGTAGTTCAGCGTCAGCACAATGTTGCGGGGTGCGCCATAGACGACTTGGTTGTAGAACCCGCTCATAAGCGTGTAGCGCCGATCGGTTAGGTTGTTGACGGTCAGCATCAGGTCTATGTTGCGTGTTGCCCGATACTTGGCCATCAGGGAGGCTAGTGCGTAAGATTTCTGTTCCACATTGACGCTGGCACCTTGTGGGTTTGTTGCGCTCTGGTAAGTGCCGCTTTGCCAGGTCACCCCCCCGCCAACGGTCAACTTAGACCAATCGCCGGGAAGCCGATAGGTGGTGAATAGACGCGCAGTTGTGCGCGGAAGGTACGCACTTAGCCGCTCGCCCGTAGCGTCGGTGGAATTGAAGTGGGCAACGCCCCCATAGATGTTCCAGTCATCGGCCAGTTCCCCCTGGAGGTCGAATTCGACACCTCTCGACTTTGTCCCATTCACTGTGTGATACGCCCACGTACCATTTGGTAGCGCGTAGTTTTCCGCCTGCGCCAAGTTATCGAGCCGCGTTTCAAACAAGGCGATCGAAGCATTCAGGCGCCCGTCTAAATATTCACCCTTCAACCCGACTTCGGTGTTTTTTCCATTGGTTGGCGGGAGCACCTGGTTGTTGACATTCCGGTAAGACGACTGCGGATTGAAAATTTCCGTGTAACTCGCATAGGCTGAGTAAGTGTCGTTGATGTCGTACACGACACCTGCATATGGGGTGAACTTGGCAGTCTTTTTGTAATGCGTAGGTGTGCTACCGTCGAATTCGTCGAGTTTATAGTTGTTGAATCGCCCGCCTAGAATAGCTTTCATGGAATCCGTTAGGGAAAGGCGCACGGCGCCATAGATGCCGCTTTGTTCGATAGTGGTATGCGTGCTGGTGAAACCGTTCGCTGCGAAATTCGGTTCAGGATACTGGCCGTCATAGCCGAAAATACTCGGCATAGGCATTGAAGGATAAACAAATCCACTGTTGTATTCATCCTCCGTTCGACGAGACGCCAGAACCCCTAGGACCAGCTCATGCTTGCGGCCAAGTAATTCGAATGGACCACTGACCATTGCATCGAAGCTGTTCTGCCTGGACGGAGTTGAATCAGAGATCGCCAGCGGGATCATCCCCAAGCCGGTGTTTCGGTCTGGGTAACCGAGCGGCGAGAGGAGTCGAGCATTGGACTTCGAGCGCTGATTGGTAATGGTCGCGTTCAATTTCCAGCCATTTTCGAATCCGTGTTCGATACCAATGAACGCGTTTTCTAACCGGTTGTCCCAGCGGGTCCAATCAGGCGCCATGGATTTCGAGCGCGACCAATTTGTGTTTGATCCATCGCTAAACCAAAGCGGCACGCCGCCCCAGGTGACGCCTTTGGGCTTGATGTCCTGATAGTCATAGCCCATGCTCAGCACGGTATCGGGAGTGAGATCGACCTCGACTAAACCAAAGAAGGCGTTCTTCTTCTGCTGGTATCGATCTTGATATGAATGCCGATCTTGAGTGACGCCCACGATTCTGGCGCGAACACGGCCATCCTCGGTCATCGGGGTGGAGACATCTAGCATGCTGCGATAGTTGTCCCATGATCCTGCGCTCACCGAGGCATTTGCTTGGAACTCGCGCGTCGGCCTCTTTCTCACCAGGTTGATCGATGCAGACGGGTTGCCTGCGCCCGTGAGCAAGCCCGTGGCGCCGCGCACGATTTCGATGCGGTCATAGAAGGCCGTGTCTAGAAAGCTTGCGCCATTAACGAAGCCGGTGGGGATTCCGTCGTATTGGAAGCTATCAATAGAAAAGCCCCTTGCATGGAAAGTCACTTGCTCGCTGCCCAAGGTGCGAGAGCCGACGCCTGTTGACTGTGCTAAGGCATCCTGAATTGTGTTGAGCTGCTGATCCTCCATGTGCTGCCGGGTTATGACAGTTACAGCTTGGGGCGTGTCCCGGATGGCAAGTGGCAGTCGCGTGGCGGCAGAGGTGCGTGGTGTGGTGTAGGAGTTTGAACCTTCGGTGGTCTCCGAGGAGGTTTCCCCGGTGACCGTTACCGCTGGGAGCGTTACAGCCTCAGGCACCTCGCCCTTTCCCGGGTCACCCAGCCCTTGTGCATCTGCCCCTGGCGCGGCCAGCACCAGCGCGAGACTGAACGGGCCGATGACCTTGCGACCCACGTAATTCGTGCTTGTAGCACGCGATTTATGTTCTGATTTTTTCATGGCGCGGGCCGCTCATACCGAATCGTTCATGCGACCACCGGCGAGAACGTGCCGGCCCAGAGCCTCTGCCTCGTCACGGCTGGCGCGCGCGGCTTGCGGCGTGCCAAAGGCCTTTACGAGCATCGGCAGCATTTCCTCCAACTGCGCTCGCTTGGTCGGTTCGGGTTCTACATGTATGAGCGCCAGCAAGATGCCGTCCAGCATCTCCTTGTGGCTTTTCAGCCAAGCACCGCGCATGACGCGATCGTCGTGTGCCTCATCCGGCCCGCCTGCGACGTAGATGAGGATAAAGGGCTTGCCGCGAGCGAGGAACTCATCCATCTCCGCGCACCAGGGGGCGCCGTAGCCTTCGTAGATGCTGGAGCCTTCGAGTCGGACTATAGGGAAGTCGCTGGCGTCGTGAACTTTTGGCTGTTGCTGTTGCGACATGGTCTATTCCTTTCAGTTTATTTACATCCTAACATCCTACCTTTGTTGAGAATTACTTGCAACTGAAATGGGCATGGGCACACCGCCGTGCAGCGCCAAGTGACAGGCGAAATGAGGGCTTGACCTTCCAACAATGGGAGGCCCTACAGTGAACCCATCAACCTCATTCAAGGAGTTTTTTCATGAAGGTCAACAAGTTCAGCCTCTTGTTCATTGCGGGCGCCGTCGTGGTCGCCGCCGGCCTGGTGGCCGTCCAGAAGAAGGTGGACCCGTCGGGTGAAGCGACGCATGCCAGCGCCAGCGCAGGTCACCAGGGGCACGCGATGCCCTCCAGCGCTTCGGCCAATGACAGCCCCTCCACGACCGCGTATCGCGCCGTGAACGACCAGATGCACGCCGGGATGGGGGCGCAGTTTTCTGGCAACCCCGACGTCGATTTCATGCGCGGCATGATCCCGCACCACCAGGGTGCGATCGACATGGCCAAGGTGGCGCTGCAGTACGGCAAGGACCCGGAGGTTCGCAAGCTCGCCCAGGACGTCATCACCGCGCAGGAAGGCGAGATCGCCATGATGAACAAGTGGCTGGGCGACAACGGCCAGCAGGCGACGACCGGCAGCTCGGGCGATGCCTCGACGGCCGCCTATCGTGCCGGCAACGACCGCATGCATGCGGACATGATGATCGACTTCAGCGGCGACGCAGATGTGGATTTCATGCGCGGCATGATCCCACACCACCAGGGCGCGATCGACATGGCCAAGGTGGAGCTTCAGTACGGCAAAGATTCAGAGGTCCGCAAGCTGGCCCAGGAAGTCATAACCGCCCAGGAAGGCGAGATCGCCATGATGAAGAGCTGGCTTGCCGCTCGGGGCAAGTGAAGGTGTGACTATGCCTCAGGCCAACACCCCACACATCCTCATCTACAGCACTCCGACGTGCCCTGACTGCCGGGCGCTGAAGGCGTGGCTGTCCCAGCAGGGCATCGCGTTTGAAGAGCGCGACCTGACCGACCCGAAGATTTCCGCGGAGGCTAAGTCACGAACCGGCGTGCGCGTGGCCCCGATCACGATCGTCGGCGACGACGTGTTCTATGGCACCTTCGTGAGCCAGAAGCCGAGGCTGATGAAGGCACTCGGTCTTCAGTGAACCGCTGGAGGAAGACCGTGGTCACAGGCGGAGTCGCCGGTGCGGACCCCGGACTCTGTAAGCGCTGTTGCGGACGCGTCTGTATGCAAAGTCCAAGACCGTGGGGCATTCTTCGCCGACGACGCTCGGAGCTTTCACCTGCGGTCGTTGACATCACGAGAGGAAGTTTTATGCGATCGATATCATCAGCCACCTCCCTGCACGTCGCCATTTCCGAGGGGATCACAGTCGCTAACGACCTGCCGTTCGTGCTATTCGGCGGCATCAACGTCATCGAGGATCTCGATACGACCCTGGCTGCGGCTGAGCACTTCGCGGAGGTGACGCGCAAGCTGGGAATACCCTTCGTTTTCAAGGCGTCGTTCGACAAGGCCAATCGCTCGTCGATCCATTCTTTCCGAGGCGTCGGCCTGGACGAAGGGCTGCGGGTCCTCGATGCGGTCAAGTCGCGGTTCGGATGCCCAGTCTTGACCGACGTGCATGAGGTTGAGCAGGCCGTGCAGGTCGCTGCCGTTGCCGACGTACTGCAAGTTCCGGCTTTCCTGGCCCGGCAGACCGATCTGGTGGTCGCCATTGCCCGCACCGGTCGGGTAGTGAATGTCAAGAAGCCGCAGTTCCTCAGCCCGGGCCAGGTCAGACATGTCGTCCACAAACTGCACGAGGCTGGCAACCCGCGCGTCCTGCTGTGCGAGCGTGGCACGCAGTTCGGCTACGACAATCTCGTCGTGGACATGTTGGGCTTCCGCGAAATGAGCGTTGCCAGCAGTGGCCTGCCACTGGTGTTCGACGTAACCCATAGCCTGCAGCGGCGAGAAGCGGATGCGTTGGCTTCGGGTGGGCGTCGCCAACAGTTGCCCGAACTCGCGCGGGCCGGCATGGCGGTCGGCATTGGCGGTTTGTTCCTCGAAGCACACGCCGACCCGGCGCATGCACGTTGTGACGGACCCAGCGCTCTGCCACTGGACACGCTCGAACCGCTGCTGCGGCAGGTCAAGGCGGTGGACCAACTCGTCAAGTCGTTCGAGCCTCTTCGGATCGACTGAAGCCTGCCACCCGTTCAAACAGAACGTGTGGCACTTCCCCTCTTAGTCGGCTATTTGAGCGACAGATAAGGATTGTTCGGTGGAACGGCATCGAATATGTGCGATGGGTCTTCGAGCAAATAGCCATGCACCTGGCGCGTTTTGCGCGGTCCCATGACCTCGCACGTCCTGATGTTCAGACCCGATGGCTGTTTCCTGTGGAGTCCGAGTTTTTCAAAGCGCTTCTGCACCCACTGCCAGTCCTGCAGGGCCGCGTCCTTCGCAAGCGGCCCAATGGTTGGATGCTCTTGTGCGTAGCGCTGGAAAACACCAGGGCTGATCAGGTAAACCGTGTCGGACACGGTATGTACCAGGGCCTTGGCGTCATTGATGATGAGCTTGCGGGTCTGGACGGCCTGTTTCAGCCAGGCCATGAAATGCTCGCCCGATGGCCGCCCGGTAAATGAGGCGAAATCGTGCGGCGCAGGCGCGGCGGTCGGCGCCGAAGGACCTGGGGCCGATGCGGGAGGGTCGAGCGGCACCGCTGCATCGTCGGCACCCTCTGGCGGGGCTTCGACGGACTGCTCCGGCTCAGGCGTTGTCTCGAACATCGCCAGCATGCTTTCCAGTGGGTCGGCCGGATTGCGCTGCGTGCTGGGAGGTATGGCGCGACTTCCGCCCGACTGATCTGGACGGCTGCTTGCTGCGGGCTCCTTCTCCGTTGCCACCGCTGCTCCAGGTAGCAATGCAGCGTCGGGTGCGGACGGGCGCGGCCCGTCCTCGGCCTCGCCGGCGTTGTCCACGGTCACGGTTCCCGCAAATGGGCTGGGTCGCTCCGAGGGCTCCCAGATCAGCGCCGGGGCCAGGCGCAGGAGCGTGAAGGCATGGGACCAGCCACTCTCACTGGTAATAGTTGCGCGCCAGATGGCCTTGCCGGAGGCGGTGGGCTGCAACATGGCATGATCCTGTAGCACGTTGAACACGGCCGTGTTGTTCGCGGGGATGCCATCGACCCCCTGGGACAGCAGGTGCGCGCGCAGCTTGTCCGAGACTGTCTTGCTCACCAGCCACAGCGCGTCCTCGGTGAGCCAGCCATCGGAGGCCTCCGGCTGGTTCAGTTTCAGCTCTTCCTTGAGCAGGTAGCGCAGCCCGTTGACCAGCTTGCGTTGGAGCGAGTGCTTGGGCGCGGCCATGGCGCGCGCGGGATCGCCGCCCAGCTCCTGGGCGACGGAGGCGCGGTCGGCCTGCACGACAAGCTCGCCCAGAACCCCGGCGTGCTCGTACTGCCCAGCCAAGACGTAGAGCAGCGGCGCCCACAAGGATGGATAGCCACTGAGCCAGTCCAGCAGATCGCGATTGAGCAATTGCTGGTACAGCAAGCCTGTCGCGGCGCTATGAAGCCGGTACTCGCGGTCGTCGCGGTAGCGGAAGCGGTACGGTTGGCGCAGCGGGCCGTGCCATGGGTGCCAGGTGCTGCCGTCGGCCAGCTCGACGTGCAGATCGACGGCCACCTTGCCGATGTCATGGAGCAGTGCGGCATAGGCGACGGCCGCAGTCCAGGCTTCGGCCTGCGCCGCCTGGTCTTCGGGGCTGGCCCCGATGGGCAGCAGATGGGACTGCCGCAGCTTTAGGCTGTAGGCGACGATTTCGAGGCCATGGTCGAGCATGCCGCCCGGGTAGGCATGGTGATGCGCTTCGGAAGCCGGGAAGGCCTGGACCAGCTCGGCGTAGCGCTCCAGCGGCGCGCGGTACAGGGAGGCGAACTGCTTGCGCGAAAGCGAGGTGCGCTGCCAGATGTGTTCCAGCAGCTTCTGCCGGCGCGGGGTGGCGAGCAACGATGCGGCCGACTCCGGCCGCATCAACCCTTTCGGGAGGTCGGTGGCGGGTGCTGGCGACGGCGCGGCAGCGACCGGGGGCCGTTTTCGCTGGAACAGGGAGAGCATGTCGGTGTCCTGATGGCGGGCCGGGCGGGAGGCCTTTTGGCCTTTTCAAGGTAGGGCCTTTCCCCTTGCACCCCATTCCCTTGCCGTTTCGACCCTTTGGCCTTTAACCGTTTCGGTATAGCGGGGCCTGGGCTGCGGCTCCAGCGTCAATGCGGAACCCGCACGAATGGATTAGACGGCGACCTGGCGCTGGGCCCCGGCCTATGCTGCCGGGGCGCTACACCGCCAGGTAGGCTCCCACCCGGGCGACTAAGTTGACAAATGCGACAAAGGAGACTAGAGTGAATCCTGTCTCAAACCTACCTGGGAGCTGACCATGCCCACTGCGATCGAATTCATTGCCGACCGGCTGCCGCGAGTCACGGTGGAGGATGTGCGACGCTTCGCCGATACCGTCGAAATCCGGGATGCACCGGCGTTCGCGGCTGAGTTGCAGGCGTTCATCCACGAGCGCGTGGAGGCGGTGACGCTGCCCGCCAACCTGGAAGGTGAAACGGTGGCGCAGGCCTTGCAGCGCAAGGCGGCCGCGTTGCGCTCCGACACGCGCTGGACACCGGCTGAAACCGATGTCCAGCGAGGCCGCGCCTTGCTGCTGGAAGCCTTCAACCAGCCGGACAACCTGCCGCCTGCCGAGTTCGCCAAGCTGGCGGACAAGTCGCGCCAGCAAATCTACAAGGACATCCTCGCCCGTCGGCTGCTGGCGCTGAACGTGGGGCCGCGCGGCCAGAAGCTGCCCGACTGGCAGCTCGACCCGGTGAAGCAGCAGTTGACCCAAACCGTGCTCCAGGAGGTCGAGGGCATCGACCACTGGACGATCTACCGCGCGCTGTCCGAACCCCTCGAAGGCCTGGGTGGTCGCTCGCCCGTGGATGCGGTGACGCATGGCACGATCGATGACGTGGCCGAGGCCGTGTTCAACGTGCTGGGCGTCCAGGTGCATTGAAGCGAGACCGCCATGAGCCACGAGCTGCCTTCGTTCCTGATCGATGCCGGTGAACTGCTCCAGCATGTGAGCCGCGTCGTCTATCGGGGCAGCCCGCTGTACTATGGCCGCAGCAGCACGAATCGCTACGATGACCCAGCGGGGGCCTACGGCGTGCTCTACCTGGGGCGCGACCTGCCCACGGCGCTGATGGAGTCGGTGTTTCACAAGCACCAGTGGCTTGCGGACACGCAACGCTCGATCGCGCTGAAAGAAGTCCAAGCCCGGATGGTGCGCGCAGTAGGCGTGATGGACGACGTGTTTCTGGCCGATCTCACGGCGCCGGGCGTCATGGCGGGCTACTTCGGCCTGAACCTGGAGCAGTTGGCCAGCCGCGACTACACGCACACGCAGCGGGTGTCCGCCCAGGTGCATGCGATGCTCGGAGATGATGGCCAGGCGCTGTTCGACGGGGTGCTCTATCCGTCGCGCAACAACTATCCCGCCAAGAGCATCGCCCTGTTCGAGCGTGCGGGAGCGAAGGTTGGCGTCATCGAGGACATCGACCTGGTGGACCATGTGGACTGGCCGCGTTTCGTTGTTACCTACCGCATCGGCGTTGAACCCGACCCCGGCCCGGTGGGGCCGGATGACGAAGCGTCCTGAAGCAGCAAGAAAACACATTGAAGCCGCAAACCGAATGAAGTGGAGCAAACTGGAATAGGCATTCCTCAACAGCAGGAGACGACCATGAACACGACGACCCGCACCAGCACCGCAGAACGCCTCGGCCGCGCCTTTGGCCGCGGATGGCGTGCCTATGCGCGACGCGAACGGCGGGCGTCGAACTGGTTGGTGTCCAAGGGCATGCCGCGAGCTGGCGCTACCGCGCTCGTGTGGGTAGCCAAGCTGGCTGTACTGGGGGTGCTGCTCTACGTTGCGTTTTGGTTTGCACTCGTGATGCTGGGCGTTGCGGCGGCGGGATGGGCTGCTGCTGCAAATACTTCGGATGAGGACGAGTGGCCTTTCACCGACCTCACCGAGCTGCGCAAGACGCCGGGCTACGATCCCAACCTGTACAACGACACGTCGCACGAGTTGTACACCGACGACTGACCGGCCTCGCGCTATTTCAGTTTTCCTCCGGTGAGCGCCCCGGCACCCTTGCCGCCAGCTTGGCCGGCGCTCTTGCTGCCATCGGAAAGTCCCTGGATGACGTGCCCGGCCCGAATCCCAACCCAGGTAAGGCTCGCCAGCCAGAATCCCGGCAGAACCAGGAACATCGTGCCCATGACGAACATCAGGAGCATGTCGCCGAAGGCGTTGTTCAACCCTACCAGCGGGTCAAAGTTGGTGTGCGGCCGGTTCCAGCCAAAGCCCCAGCCATAAAGCGCGTCCAGAATCGTTGAATCGATCCAGCGTGCGAGCTGGAACCAGAAGTCCGTGAAGAACAGCGCGAACTGCACGACGCTGACGGTGACGACCGTCTTCAGGTCGTAGGTGCCCACAACCAGCACGAGCGGGATGCAGATGACCAGCGCCATCTTCAGTAAGGCGAGGATCATGGGCAGGGATTGGCGCACGACATCCATGGCAGGAAACGCGGCAATCGCGCCGACTGCCATCCCCACGTCGCCCGTGGCGCGCGTCACGATGTTCGGCAGGGTCTTGTCGATCTGGCCGCCGTAGTCCGTATAGACGCTGCCCTGGTTCAGTTTCTGCTGCCGCGGTGACGCGATGGCGCGGATCACCGAATCGTCCACCTCGGCCCGGCTGAGGAACCCGGCCCAGCCCGCCAGGCGATTCAGCAGGGTCGGGTCCACTTGCCCCAGCAGCCGCGCGCGCAGGCCGTTGCTGCCGTCTGACCACCACTGCCTGCAGGTCGGGTAGCCGCCACCATTGGCAACCTGCGCGAGGCCTGCATCGCGGGTGTCGTCATAGGGCCATGCCTCGCGCGCCGTGCTGGAGCGGTAGCTGTCGTAGTAGCCACCCGTGTCCGTGAAAAAGCGCGAGCCGATCCAGGTTACGTCGTGCATCTGCTGCTCATCGAGATCCGGGCGCTGCATGAACAATTTGGCCCGCGCAGGCCCATAGCAATCCCGCGAGAAGTCCGCGACCTCCTGAGCCAGTACCGGGTCGTCAATGCGGGTCGCGTCGATCTCCATCCTCATCTGCCGCAGGTCCGTACCGCACGGGATCGCCGCTACCGAGGCGCTCGTGACGGCGCGCGAGAGCGCGTGCATGAAAGCCCACCAGACCGGCACCTTCGCCGACTGGTTGTTGATGGTGCTGAAGGACTGCGACCAGCCGGTTTCCGTGGGCTGCGGCACGCTGACCTGGCACTGCGCCGAGCGCGAGCTGTCGTACTGGATGGTGCTGAGGTCCACGTCGATGAACGGAATGCCCGCGAACATCACCACCACGATCGCGACGAACACCCGGTTCTCGATACGGGCGGCACTCAGAACGCCTTTGTTGCCCTCGTCAGCGCCTTCCGCGCGGGCCTTCAGCCACTCCTGCACGACGATGGCGACGAAAGGCAGCGCGAACACCCCGCTGGACACCAGCACGGCCCAGATACCGTTGTTGACGATCCAGGACACGAGGGTGAGGTAGTACTCCAGATAGTCGGTCGTGAAGAGCGTCATGGCCCCGATCTCCCCTCAAGCGGCCTGCATCAACAGGCTGGCTTCCAGCGCGACGATGGCGACGACGCCGGCGACCTCGGTGCGGATCAGCCGGCGCCGCGCCTGCCCATCTGTCCCGCTTTGGTCTTCGCGGGCGAGCACCCGGCGGCGCATCCAGAACCATCCATAGGCCGTTGCCGCGTACACGCACAGCCGCCAGATGAAGAAATACCCTGCGGAGGCCGTCAGCCACCGTTCCCAGCCTGCAACGCTGCCGACTAGGTAGATGCCCGCGACGTTCGCCCCCACGGCGGCGGCAACGATCAGCACCAGCCACAGCAGCGTCTTCGCCGCGCGCCGGCTGAACAACCAGCGCAGCGGCCGCCAGGCCATGCGCGCCGGGCTCATGGCCGACTCCCCGGGTTGCCCTTCTGGAGCTGGTCGAGACGGTCCGGCACAGGATCGCCCTCGTAGATGCCGCGCGAGCCGGCCGCACGTGCGCCGTGGCGCTGGATGATCGCCATGGGTGAGTTGTTCGCCAGCTCGCGCCGCAGCTCCAGTTCGGTCTTGAGGTTGCGAATCTCACGGTCGAGCGTGTCGCTCTCGTGGTTCACCGCCTCAACGGCAAGCTCGTTGGCCGCGACGTTGGGCTCCTTCTTGCCCGTGAGCAGCGTGCGCTGCAGCAGCAGCGCTTTCTCCAGCACGGACGCCAGCGCGACTTCGGACGCCAAGCGCTGCGACAGCAGGTGCTGGTCGGGCTCGTCGCGCAGCGCCTCGATCACGCCGCGCGTGATCGGCAGCGACGCGCTGCCAGCTTCGCGCAGGTTCTCCGGCGTCGTGTTCTTGGCCTTGGTCACCAGGTCCTGGAGCGCCTGCAGCTTGGCGTCGTACTCCTCCTGGATCAGCGGCGTGAGCCCGACGCCCGGCGTCGTCTCGGTCTTGGTGCAGGCATCGCACGTGCGCTGCTCCTTCTCGCCGAGCACGCGCGTGGCCCACTCGACGGCGGCCTGCGGAGAGGCCCAGGTCTGGCACGAGAGGCTGCTGCAACTGGCCGGCGCGATGGATGAGGTGTCGGTCACGCCGCGGCCGTTGACCAGGTTGTAGCCGGCGCGGGTGACATCGCCGACGACCTTGATCGCGGGCTGGCCGGAGCCGCCCGCGTTGCTGCCCCCGACCCACGGCACGCCGTCATTGCCGCGGCGCGTCTCGGCTTGCTCGATGGCCGAGACCGCATCCGTGCTCGACACGGCATCGCGCAGCGCCAGCCCTTCGGCCATCTGGCTCCAGCCGAGCTGGCCGCCCGCCATTTCGGCCATCTTCTCGGCCATGGCACGGCACGTCAGCTTGCTGCGGTCGAAATCGAGTCGCGCCTGCAGCACGCCATTGGTGAGCAGGTTGTACAAACCGGGATCGGCCCGCTGGATGATCAGCGCGGGCAACGATGCCACCGCACTGGTGGCACTCTGGATCACCGACGACATGATTTGCTGGAAGCCGTTGGTGATGCCGTTAAGTTGGTTCTTCAACGTGGTCTGGATGCTCATGTCGCCGCAGATCAAGTTGCTGTTCCAACCCACGCCGACACCGAGAGAGCGCATGCCGGCCGCACGGCCCATCGACACGGCGTTGCCGCCACCGATCGAGTACATGACGTCATCGCCGATGACACTGCCGCTGGTCTGGTAGCCCAGTTGACCCCAGGCCACGCCGCTGCCCAGCGCGAGGGCGCCGGCCAGCGCCAGGACGATCTCCGTGCGACGTGCCCGGCGGGAGAACGGATTGAATGCAGGACGGAACTTCATGGCACCACCTCAGAGAAAATCGACGCTGCCCAGGAACACTTGGCCCCGGCGTTCGCAGCAGGCATACGGCCGCCACAGCGCCCATGCGTAGTCGCCTTGCTGCGCCTGGGTAAGAAAGCCGCTGCGCGGGAAGACCGTGCAGGACGACGACAGGACGGGCGTGAGTTCTTGCCACTTTCCGGTCGAGGCATCGCCCTCCATCAGCGCGCCTGCCGGCCAGTAGCCGTCGCGGGAGTTGGCAAGCAACGGCTGATAGACGTGGATCTGCCCCCGGCGCGTGACCACATCGCCTGCACGCTGGGCCACCACTGCGCCGGCCTTGAAGTCGTCGGTCTGGTGCAGGAAGCCGCCACGGGGATACACGTTGCCCCACAGGTTCATCGTGGTGCGTGCGCCGACCTCACGCCGGCCCGGAATCAGCGCTTCCGGGTAGGCCATCTCGGGCACGTTGTAGCGCCAGGCCAGCGTGTCCAAGGTGCTGAGCAAGTACGGCATGAACGCCGTGCCCGCGCCCTCGCAGAAGTAACCCGACGACGAGACGAACTGGTTGAACACCTCGACGCCGGGGTGGCCGATAACGTCCGAGTTTTTGAACTTGGCGAGGTTGTTTTCGTGATCCTCGTTCGTGGTTCCATCGCCGCCCGCTTGGGCGGACGGGTTGGGCGTGCTCATTGCCCGGACCTCGACCCAGGGGTTTTCGCCGGTATTCGAGTACGACGACACCACCGCATCGGGGATGTAGTGGCGCACCTTGATGGACGTGCGCACCGTGCAGCCGGTCCAGGTGCAATAGAGCCAGTAGCAGATGCCAACGACGCGGTATTCGAGGCAGTCGGGTGACGCTACCGAGCCGACGATGGTGGCAGTGTTGAGGGCGTAGCTGCCCGTGGCGCTGAGCAGCAGCAACGAAGCCACGCCAGCATGCAGACGGCGCATCAGGTCGAATGGTCGGGTCACGGCTGGGTCCTCCGGTGCTGCTCGATGCGCGCGACAGCGCGAGCCACATCCGACTCGCCATAGACCACATAGCGCCTGTCCACCACCACGGCCGGGAGGCTGGTGATGCCGAGACTCCATGCGTCGGTAACGCTTTGGTATGCGGAAGCGATGCGTCGCTGCAGATCGGCACCGCCGCCATTCAGCCGGCGCTTGACGATGGCCGTCGCCTGTTCGGGGTCGGTGGGCAGTCCCGCGGAAAGCTCCGCTTCAATCCTGTGGGCTTCGTTCAGTTCGATCAGCCGCTCGCCGCCCATGGTCTTGACCGGGTGGCGGCTGTCGGTGACGACCACCACGTCGGCGGCGAAGGTGGCCGGGCTGAAAACGGCCAGGGCTGCCGGCAGCGCCACGGCCAGGCCGAGGGTTCGCCAGCCCGGCGCGAACCTGGAAAGAGATGCTGGCATGTCGCGTGCCCTTGAAGTTGATCAGAGCAGTAGTCAAACGCGAAGCCGACGCGGCCCCAACAAACAATGCGCATCGCGCACTGCCCGCATACCTGCTTGTCTCGCGCCCATGAAAAAGCGGAGGCCGAAGCCTCCGCGTGGATCAAGGAGCGGGCTACAGCAGGCCGGATTCCGCGAACGAGTACGGCGTGCCCTGGCCGACGATGAGGTGATCCAGCACCCTCACGTCGATCAGCGACAACGCGGCCCTCAGCGTTTGGGTCAACGCACGGTCCGCGCTCGACGGCTCCGTGCAGCCCGAAGGGTGTTGGTGAGAAAAAATGACCGCTGCCGCATTCAGTTCCAAGGCACGCTGCACGATCGGACGCGCATGCACCGAGGTCGAATGGATCGTGCCTCTGAACATCGGCTCGTAGGCCAGCACCTCGTGCATGCTGTTGAGGAACACGATGGCGAAGACTTCATTGGGCTCGGCGGCCAGTTTCAGGCGCAGGTAGTCCTTGACGGCGGCAGGCCTCTCCAGGGATGGCCCCTTCTTGAAGACCCGCTGCTCCAGCAGCGCGATGGCTTGCCGGATGATCCAGTCATCGGATTGGGACATGGGGGCAAAACGTGGCTCCACGCAGGAGTCGTTGGCGACGAGAGACATGGCGGACCTCCAGAAAGTGAGCGGAGGGCGCCACCCTGGGAGGGCAAGCCCTCCTGGGGATGGAAACAGCGGAACAAGGTGCATCCATCACCGCGCGGCGGTGATTGTTCGCGGCCAGGATGCGAAAGCGAACGGGTAGCGGTCAGCGCGGCGAGCCGCGCCGTAGCCTTCAAGACCGAGGGCTACCTGGGCATGTCGCCGACAACGTCGGCAGGCATTTCGGATGTGGGGGTGGCGGGCGAACCCGGCGCGTCGCTGGCCATTTCCCCGGCCGCCAGCAGGTCCATGGCCGAGAGCAAGGCATCGCCCTCGATCGGCCCCTGCAACAGGATGGCCTGGCCCGTCTGGCGATCGAGCAGTCGCAGCGACGGCGTGGCGGTCACGCCGCTCTTGGTGGCTTCCGCGGCCTGCGCGCGGATGGCCACGTTGGGGCGCTCGCTAGCCATGCACTGTTCGATGGCTGACGTTGTTTCGGGGTAACGCAAGCCATCGGGCAAGCCCTGGCCGTCGCTGCGCGTGTGGGCATAGACCCATTCGACCGCCTGCCAGAACGCCGCATGCCCGCCCGCTTCGGCGGCGCACTCGGCCAGACGTGCCTCGGCCGACGCGGCAGGCTCGTGCGCGGCCAGCGGCTGGTGATGCCATTGCAGCGCCACGTCGGTGTTGTTGCCGACCCAGCGCTTGAGCTGCGGGAAATACTCCCGGCAGAACGGGCATTCCAGGTCGGCATAGAGCGTCAGCGTGAAACGGCCTTCCGGGTTGCCCATCTGCCAGGGTGGCCCAGCGACCTGCGCCGTGCTGACCGGCGCGCGCGACGGCGCTGAGGATTCGCCGGGCGTCCGGGACACCAGCCAGATCAGCAGCAGCGCGACCAGCGCAGCAGCCAATACCCAGGGCCAGCGAGGCCGCCAGCGGCGACGGCGGAACGCCTGGACCTGCATCGGAATGGAAGGACGTTTCTGTTCCATGGCGTTCTCCGGTTTACGACAGTTCCAGGGCCGGCGACTCGATGCCGCGGGCCTGGTCGATCTTCTCGGCCACCTTGAAAGCCGCTTCCAGTTCGGTGCAGCCGTACTGCTGCATGAGCTGGTAGCGTTCGGCCTTCTCCTCGGGTTCTGTCTGCGCGAGGGCGAGGTACAGGGACGGCGGCACGGCGCGGAACAGCACTTCCATGCTCTTGGAGAGGATGACGCCTTCGGTGAATTTCCCCGCTTCCTTGCGCGCCGAAAGCATCAGCGCCTTCTGCGCGGGCGAGAGTTCGCGGAACCGCGCGATCTTCTCAACTTCATCGGGCGGCATGCTGAGACAGATCCACCACTCGATCATGTTGAGCATGGGCTCCGCGGCGCGCGGCAGGTCGTCGATGTTCTGCGTCGCGAGCCAGAACCAGGCCCCCAATTTCCTCCACATCTTTGTAATTTTCACGACGTAGGGCGCGAGCAGCGGGTTCTTCGTGATGATGTGGCCTTCGTCGGTGACGTTGATGATCGGGCGTCCCAGGTATTGGTCGCGCTCGGCGATGTTGTTCACCGTGCTGATCAGGCTGATGTAAGCGATGGAGAGCTGCGCGTTGTAGCCCTCGCGGGCGTATGTCGCGAGGTCAACCAAGGTGATGTCGGCTTCGGGCCACGGCGTGCCGTCGCGGTCGAACATTTCGCCGTCCGTGCCTTGACAGAACATGTCCATCGCATCCGCCATCTCCAGCAGCCGCACGCGGCGCATTTCGGGCAGCGTCGGGTCCTGGCCGCGGGCGCGCAACGCGTTGCGCACGTCGCGCGTAAGCACCGTGCGTTTGTCGGCCACGCAGTGCTCGGCGGCGTCGAGGATGCACTGACGGATCAGCGAGCGGTCAGCCCGCGTCATCCGGGCTTCCTCCTTGTCCTCTCCGCCCGTGATCATCAGCCGCGCCGTGATCTCCAGTTCGCCGAGCACGTCGCGCTGCTCGTCCGCCTCCATGGCCGAGGCATCTGGTGGCGGGTCTTCATCCAGCGCGTCGGCGTCGAGCGTCTGCACGTCGCTGGGCGTCTCGATCAGCCGACGCGCGTCTGCGAATGGCGCGAGGCTGATGCCCGAACCTGGGGCCAGCTTGACCCGGTTTACCGTCAGCCCGAGCATGCGTGCGAAGTCGCTGAACAGGCCGAAGCTGTTGCCAGCCTCCACGATGAACAGCCGCGGTCGGTAGATGGCCGTGACCTGATTCAAGAGGTTGTTGAGCGTGGCGCTCTTGCCGGAGCCGGTGGGGCCGAACAGGAACAGATGGGCGTTCATCTGCCGATCCAGGCGGCTGAGCGGGTCGAAGGTGATCGGCCCGCCACCGCGGTTGAACATCGTGATGCCCGGGTGCCCCGTACCTTGAGCGCGGCCCCACACCGGCGACAGGTTCGCCGCGTGCTGAGCGAACATCAGTTGGGTGTACCACTTGCGCCGATCCTGGCCGGGGTTGTAGCAGCATGGCAGCCACCGCAAGTAGCTGTTGAGCGGCGCCACCTCGTCGTCCTCGCGCACCGGCTGCAAGCCAGCATTGAGCATCACGTTCGCCAGGTCCAGGCCGCGCCGGTCCAGTTCCGCTTCGTCGCGTCCGCGCAGGTAGAATGCCAGCGTCCCCCGGTAGAGCTTGTGTGCGCTGCCGATGAGGGAGCGGGCTTCCTGCACGTCCTTCAACGTCTGCTCCGACGCCAGCGTCTCGCCCACGGCCTTCTTCGCCAGGTGGTTGAGATCCGCTTCCAGGACATCCTGCGGCGTGGCGACCATCGTGAGACACAGCAAGGTGTCTTCCGGCATCTGGTCGAACAGCGTGTTGATGGCATCCCCTTTGCGGGTCTCGCCGGTCAGGTGTCCGGTGCCGGGCGGCATGCGCAGCCGGTCGGTGATCAGCACGCGGTGCGGCATGCCGTCGAAATACCAGGTGCCGTGCTCCACGTCGGAGCGTGGCTGGCCGAAGAACAGCCGCTGGCTGAAATCCCGCCCGCTCGCCAGCTCGATTTCGCCGGCCTCGCTTTCTTCGGTGCTGTCGGGGTAGCGCGCCAGCGCGTAGAAGCGCTCCCGGTCCTCTGCACTCGGTCCAAGCATCGCCGGGCGCGGATTGAACCATCGCAGCAGCCAGTCGTGGACGTCGGCTGCGACCATGCGCCGTGCCTGGATGCCGGCGTTCGCCAGGCCGCCGCACAGGCGGTCGCAGACGATGTTCAGCATCTGCTCGGGCGTCTGGCCGCGGCGGCTTGCCTGCCCAGTTGCACGGCGATAGATCACCATGCGCACCCGCCGCGTCTGGCCGCGCCAGCGCAGCCGCGTGACCACCGTGTCCTCGAACAGGCCGCCCGGCTTGGCGACCGCGCGCAGGTGGTGGCCGAAGAAGCGCAAGTAGAACTCGGTGAAAGCGGTGCCGCGGGCACGCGGCTGCACGTAGTCGCGCAGGGTCTGCATGTACTGGTCGAAGCTGGGCTCGTCCTGGGCATAGAGCTGGAGTACCCAGGGGTTTTCGTCCAGCTCATCGAACGAGTCCTGGAGCGCGTTCTCCAAGGCATCGCGGGCATGTGCGAGCCAGCCGGGCTCCCGCCCCTCGGTGCCCAGCGGCACCAGCTCGTAGAAGGCAGCGACCGACTGCCCATCCTCCAGCAGCATGGACTTCGACTGCGGCAAGAACTCCACCCAAGGCAGCAGTTCCGCGAACGACGGCGCGACGTCGTACAGCGCCTGCTCGTCGGCTACCGTCGCCGGCCTGCGGCCCTGGACCGCTGCGCCGGGTTCAGGGACGCCGGCCTGGCGCAAGGCCTCGACGTGGCGCTGCCAGCCGTCCGGCTTCTCTTCGTCGCCGGTGCCGGATGCGGCCAGCTTCGGCCAGGGAAGTTCACAGCGCATCAATAGTCCTCCAGCCGTTCACCGGGCATGGCGTACTGCACGCGCTGGTACAGGGGGAAGACCGTCGTGTAGCCCGGAACCGGCACGGGGTCCGTGCCCGCCAGGTGCGGGTACACATACATGACGAGATCGGGGTTGGGCAGGCGCTGGAACTGGCGATAAACCTCGTTGCGCGCCGTGCGCGTGTAGCGCATCTGCTCGACGGGCGCAGCCTGCACATCGGCGTCGGTCAGCGGCCGGCGCAGGCTCTGGCGCGCGTCGAGCAACTGCCGGCGCGCGACCTGGCCGGTGCCACTGCCGCCGCCACCCGTTTCCTGCTGCCAGATGTCCATCATGGTGCGGTCGCTATGGGTCAGCAGTTCTTCCTTGCTGGTGGCGCAACCGCTGAGCACGGCGACGGCCGCGGCCAGCGCGAGGCCCTTAATCGAGTTCGAGCGCATGGCTTTCTCCTGCACGGTGATCGACGCGCCGGCCTTCGGGGTCGTGATCGATGGCCAGCGGCTTTTCGAGGTGGACGGCGACCTTGGCGCCTGGCTGCACATAGACGGCGGCGAAAGCCTGTCCGTAGAGCTTGTTGACCCAGGTCGACATGTCCCGGACGCCGCCCGCGAGGATCTGGCCGACTGCTTCCTTGCCGCTGATGCCCACGGTGCCGATGGCGCCGTCCGAGCCGACGTAGGACATGCGGCCGCTGTCGCTCTCGATGAGCGAGGCCACGCCGGCTCCGGCCGCGGTGATCAGAGCTTGCGACCCGAGGTACTGCTGGGCGTTGCTGCGCCGTTCGCCGCTGACGCACGGGATGCCGTGCGGGTCGCTGATCCAGCCCAGGCCGTCGCGCTGCTGGTTGTTCTGCTGGTTGCCTTCGCGGTCTTCGGGAATCGTGCGGATCGTGCCGTCGTTGAAGACGAAGGTGATGCTGCGAACCTGGCCGCGCACGCACGAGAGCGTCCAGTCGCCCGATGCGGTTCCGGAGAACACCGCGCCGGCCACGTCGGGAATGTCGATGCCGTTGGCAGTCAGATTGTCCGGCCCGACCAGCACCTTGAAGGGGTACGGATCGTTCACCGTCCCGTCGATCGGCACGCGCCCAATCAGCGCCGTCATCGCCACGGAGCCCATCAGTGTCGAGTTGGTCGGCACGGTATAGACCGGCTTGGCGCTCTTGACGCCTGCCGCACCTGCGCCGGCGTTCGCCACGGTTTCCGCGGTGGTTTCCAGTGTGCTTTGTGCCGGGCCGAAGCTCGTCGGGAAGCTCATGCCGCTGCCTGCGCCACGACTGCCATTGCGGCCCTCGGCCTTCTTCGCGTCGTCCGGTTCGACCCAGCGCATGCCGCCTTCCATGCCGGCCTCGTCGCCGCCGCGCAGCCCCAGGCCCACCGGCAGATCAGCGTGACCGCCGCCGCGCCCGCCAATGCTGTCCAGGCGCCGCTGCAGGTCGGCGAGCAGCCCCTCGGTCTGCTGGCGCGCGCTGGCCGCCTGTTCCTGGTCGCGGCGCAGGTTGGAGCGCTCGGATTCGAGGGCCGAATTGATGCGCTGATCAATGGAGTTCTCCCGCTGGCGCAGCCGCTGGTTTTCCTCGCGCTGCGACTTGTTGTCGGTCAGCGCGGTCTGAAGCTCGGTGCGCAACTGTTTCACCTGGGCGACGAGCGTTGCCACGGTATCGCGCGGGGTATCGCCTTCGATGCCCAACGCCTTCATTTCCTCGGGCGTGAGCTTGGAGCCGGCATCCGCGGCGGGCGGTGCCGACGTGCTTCCGCCGGAGAACAGCCGGATGGCAACGAACAGCACCAGCAAGGCGACCGGGATCATCAGCCACTTGAGCAAGCCGTTACTGCGCATGGCGGGCCTCCTTGCCGTCGTCGGCTTCCGCTTCCGGCTGCGGCAGGAGCGCAGCCGGGTCGAAGCGGTGGATCGCCGGCAGCAGCGATTGCGCGAGGCCGTGCCCGCGCGTCACCAGGTACAGGACGGTCGTGTCCTCGGGCGTCCCGCGCGGGCCGAGCGCTTCGTGCTGGAAGGTGGCGGTGAGGAAATCGCCTTGCAGCACGCGCGGGTCGAGCGTGACCGAGCCGCTGCTGCTGTTGGTCAGACGCACGGCGGTGACCCACTGGTCTTCCAGACGCCACGACGCGAGAGCGACCGCGCGCACGGGCAGCGTCGGCATCAGCGTGCCGAGGTCGAGGCCACGGCGCAGGTTCACCCGCATGACGCCCGGCAACGGCTCCACGGTGCGCAGCGGCGCGTAGAGGTTCTGCGCGGCAAAGCGCGTCAGGACGACCGGAACCGGCGTCTCGCGCCGCGCTGCCAGCGTACCTGCCTGATCCTGGGCGCGTGCCGGGGCCTCATCGGCACCGCCTGGCTGATCGCCATAGCGCGCCGGGGTGCTGCTGCCCTCGACGATGCGCACCGGCTCCAGCTCGGCTTCGCCGTCCTTGGGCGGCTCGGCCGCGATGTCGAGCAGGATCAGCGCGCCCGTGTCGGCGTCCTGCAATTGCAGCCGCGTGGGCTCGATCGGCTCGCTGGCGCGCAGGTACACCGCGCCACCCGCGCTCTGCACGCGCAGGCGCTCGCCAACGCCCGCAGGCACTCCCACGCGGACGTTCCGATCGATGAACACGATGCGCTCCTGGCCGACTTTCAGCGGCACCGCGAGCGGCATGCGTTCCCAGCGCAGAATCTCCACAGCATGGGAGACGGGTGCCGCGGCCGCGGCCAGCAGCCCCAGCAGCACGAGTACAGGATGCTTCATGGGGTGTTTCCTCCTTGGGGCGCTTGCGGAGACAGGCCGCCAGGCGCCGGGCGCGTCGGCTCCGGGGCGCTGATGCGCTGGGGGGCACCGTCGTAGCAGTCCAGCGCCAGGCCGAACGGGTTGCGGGCGGGGTCAACGTCCACCCGCGTGACCTTCACCGGGTAGCGCACGAGCGCGCGCTTGACCTGCTCGGCGCCGTAGTACTCGTCGGCGGTGATGTCGAGCGTCACCACCCAGTCGCGGTCGGAGACCACGCGCACGCGCGCCGTGGGGTCGTCGCCGTAGCCGCGGCCGGGTATTTCGTAGATGCCGCGCACGCGCTGGCGCAGTTCGCCCGTGCTGCGGCGGTAGTCGTAGTCCGCGCGCAGGAAGGCCTGGCAGGACGGGGTGAGATACGGCGAGAGCGTATGGAGGTTGCGCGGGTAGTCCTCTTCGCCATTCGTCGGCCAGCGGTTGAGGGTCTGGAACACGTAGAACGTGAACGCATAGACCGATTCGGGCGGCACTTCCCACCACTTTCGGGTACTGCCGGAGCGCAGATCGGGCGGGACGTGGATGGTCAGGTCGCGCGGCGCGCTCCACCAGCCGCCGCCCATGACCAGGGCGACGATGACCAGCGCACCGGCCCCCAGGCGAAGCGTCTTGATGTGCGCCTGCAGGTGGGTGATCTCATTCTTGAAGCGGCTCATCGTGCTCCCCTTGAGGCAGACCTTCGGGTGGACCAGAAGCCGGAACGCGAGATCAGCACGTGGCCGCCTACCCATCCCGCCATCAGCGGATGGCGCGTGGCAATGCGCCATTGCAGTTGCCGGTACAGCCAGGTGTCGGGGCGCCCGCGCTTGAGGCGGCGCAGGATGCCGCCGCCGATGAAGACGCCCAGGGCCACGCCCAGCACGACGAACGTCGGCGCGATGGCGATCGTGCGGAACACCCAGGACAGAGGCGCGCCGACCAGCATGCCGGCGGCGCCGGACAGGCCGCAGCAGATCCACAGTTCGTCGGCGGTGAGGCCGCGCACGACCATGGGGTGGCGGTTGAGCCGGTGCGGAAGGAACGTGACCGTCCCGTCCGCACGGACGTGCTGCTGCTCGGACATACCGGCCTCGCCTTACAGGATGCCGGTGGCTTCGGTGAGCAGCCAGATGCCGATCACGAGCAGCACGGCACCGATCGCGACGGTGAGGCCGAACTGGCCCCAGGTCTTGCGGCCGGTGTGGATTTCGGCGTAGGTGCCGTAGGCGTGGTAGCAAACGCCGATAAACATCGACGCCACGACCAAGAGGGCCACGAGCATGATGATGTCGTAGCCATAGTTCCTGATCGTTTCCATGATGCCGTTGCCAGTGCCGCGGGTCGGGTTTTCCAACTGCGGCAAGCCTTGCGCGAACGACAGCGCGGGCAGCGCGGCGGAGCCCAGTGCCACAGCGGCGCGCTGGGCAAGGCGGGAATGGAGGATGCGGTTTTGCATGGTCGTGCCTTTCAGGTCAGGAGAGGAGGAAGAAGCTCAGGACGAGGTACATCGCGACGAAGCGGATGCAGACGCCGAGGAACTGGCGCTGGTTGAGGCGGCTCTCGGACCACCCCACGTAGGCCGTTCGGATGGCCCAGACGCCCCAGACGAGGAGCACCGCGAACACGGCGCCGACCAGGACGGTCGCCATCGCCGAAGGCGCGATGCCGCTGTTGGCTTGAAATGCCGAGACCTGGGCGCCGTTCATGGCTTGGCTTCCGTAGTCGTCGGCGATGGCGAAGCGGACCGCTCGGTGCGGTAGTCGCTGGCCAGTTCGGAGGGGTCGCGCGGCTGGGCACGCGACGGTGTGAGATGGGCCTGGATGCCGGCGCGCACGCGCGCCAAGTCAGCCAGCAACCGCGGGTAATCGAAGTGGTAGCGCTCGCCCGGCTGGATGGGGGCACGCGCGGCGCTGTCGGCGACGGTGCGCTCCAGCGCGTCGAGTTGGCGCAGCGCGGCGACCAGCTCCTGGCGCTGTGCGGGGGACTCGGCCAACGCCATCGGGGACTGACCCAGCAGCAGGGCCGTCACGAGAAAAATGGGCACGCCGCGATGCGCGGCGCGCTGCCAGATCGGAGCCAACATCGCGCCATTCCTGTGTGATCAGAATAGTGCGATGGTGGAGTTCAGGGTGACTGCAGGCAGCAAACAATAGGAAACTGCGCTGATCGGTTTGATTGGCAGCGTGCGTCCAGTTCGCTCAGGGAGTGGTCGTCAGGCCAGAATTCAAGAAGGGAATTTCCACCGGCCGCGTGGCAAAATATCAACGCTCTTACAAAGATCCAGGATAAAAATGCAAGGACTGACCTTTAGAACTGATCAAGATTTTGAGGAAATTTGCTGCTACCTCATGAGGGACTGGGTCGCGCGGAATATGAGGTATGACGTGCAATTCAGAAGATACGGCGGAAATGGGCAAAGGCAGCATGGCATTGACATTTTTCCTGCCGTTGGCGGCTACTCAGTGTTTGGGCAGGCAAAATTTGTTAATCAACTAAACTCTACAGACGTTACGGCTGAGTTGAGTAAGACCGATTCCTTCCCTGAGCCGATTGGTTGTTATGTGATTTTCACAACGGCAAATCGCCATACCAGCATAAATCATCATCAGTTCCATGGCACTCAACACAAAAGGCTGGATGGATCGACTTTTCCGGTTCACGTGGTCTATTGGGGTGAAATTTCTGATATTAGTTTTATCCCACAAGATGTCTGTAAGAGAATTTTCCCATCAGCATTTCAAGTTGCCAGGAGCGCATTAACGCCTCAGCAGATGGCGGATTCCATAGCCACACTTCAAAATATTGTTCCTTCATATTTCAGGTCTGACTTTCTCGACTGGCTCGAAACATGGGACTTTTCATGTGGTTACATTCCATCTGTGCATTATGACGCCGTGGACAATCTTTACATTGAGTTGGATCGGGTAGGATGGGGAATGAAGGGTGTCAATGATTTTTTATATGCCCAAGGTCGCATTGACTTATCTCGTGCGCTTCCGGCTGGCGATGCCTTCTTTTATGCTCTCACTGAGTTTCGAGATTCAATATATAACTACATAGCTTTTGTACGCGGACAGGATGGGCAGGGCTACGTTACATTGCAAGGAATGGATGGGCGCGGCGCAACAGATTTCCCAAAGATTACAGAGCAGTGGAGCATGAGGGCGCGCCATTTGGCCAATATGTATCGCGAGAAAATCCTTGGTCAGCAAATTCAATAAATAAGAAATACTGAATGAGTTGCCTAATGATCTGGTTTCTCTGTCATCACAAGTATTTTTTGAAGCTGCCCGCAGTCAGGCTCACGGCCAGTCCCAGCAAGGCTGCGCTGGGCAGCAGGATCAGCAGTGGATGCACAGAGATCGGCAAGGCCAGGTACGTGACCCACGGCAGCACGGCCAGCGGCATCAGGCTCGCCTTCGCGCGGTGGTAGATGAAGCCGGATTCCCGGCCTGCGCCGAACCGGCGCACGTCCCGCCGCACAAGACCGTCGATCAGGCCGACGAACGCCGCGGTGCAGATCAGCGGCAACGTGAGCACCAGAACCAGCAGGCGCACCAGAAACGTGAGGGTGGTGAAGGCCGCGGCAATCAGGTAGTTCTCGGTCCAGACATAGACCTGGCTGATGTAGTAGCGAAAGTTGCGCCCCCCGTCCTGGATCCTCCCGTGGCTCGGCGCGCGGGCGCGCTCGGCGGTCTGGCTCATGCGCTCCAGCAGCCCGGAGCGAACGAATACCCATTCGTAGCCGGTATCCACCAGTTCGTGCGCGGTGCGCCCCGGCTCCTGCACGACGACGCTGCGCGTGAAGTGGCTGGACAGGTGCCCCAGTTCGTACTGCAACATCTGCTGCGAGTGCCGCCAGCCCTGGTCCTTCCAGAACAGGTGCATGCCGACGCACTCCACGACGATCGAGAACAGCAGCGAGCCGATCAGCACCCCGAGCAGCCGGAACGGCAAGGTGATGGTGCCGACGATCAGGCCCTGGCGCTGGTTCTGCTCCCGTTGTGCAGTCGAGGCGGCGTCCTTCATGGCGAGGCCTTGTTGCCGGTGTCCTCGTCGGTGGCAATGGCCACCGCGGGAGGTTCGGCCGCAGCGGCGTCATCCAGCAGGTCGTCGGGCAGGCCCGTGTCCTGCAAGGCGGGGGAACTGGTGAACTCCCACCACTGCGTCGCTTCGCTGTAGCTCTGGCGCATGTACCCGGCCAGTTGCTGCAAGTCTGCCGGCATCACTTCGTCCGGGTCCGGCGCCGGCAGCGGCATGCGCACTTTCCAAAGCTGGCCGCCCTGCAGCAACGCGAAGCACTGGCCTTTCGGCAGGCCGACGACGTGCGACGGCTCGATCATCGGCACGCTGGACATGCTGATGCGGTCCTGAGTGTTCGACGTGAAATCCGTCGCCCCGCGAATGTCCGAGCTGTCGGTCGCGCCGCTGACGATGGTGGTCGTATAGACCTCGACCTTCGGCAATTGCCGGGTCAGCAGTTCGGCGGTCGCGGTCTCGCGCACGCGCAGCATGAACAGGTTGTTGAAATTCCCGATCACCTGGCCTGCCTTCGCGCGGTTGCCGATGCGGGCCTCGATGTCCGACAGGGTCTGCGTGTACGCAGTGACTTGCAGGCCGGCACCGCCGCCCTTGTTGATCAGCGGGATGAACTCGTCGCCCATCAATTCGTTGAACTCGTCGGCATGGACGTTGATCGGCACGCGCGCACCGGCCGATGCGCCCGGCAGGCCATCGTCGATCCCATGCTTGTAGATATGCCCGGCGACCGACACGAGATCGCTGAACATCGAGTTGCCGACCGCGGTGGCGACCTCGGCGTCGGAGAGCGCATCCAGGCCCACATAGACGATGGCCCTCTTACGGATGATCTGCATCCAATCGAAGATCGGCCTGGGGTCGTTGAGGTCGGAGTAGTTGGGGGCCAGGAGCTGCGAAATCTTGCCGCTGGTGAGCTTCTCCAGCAGCGGCAAGAGACTGGCGACGATCTTGTCGAAGTACGTCTTGTCGTAGCGCACCGCAGAGCGCAGGCCGTCGAGCACCGGGTCGTAGTTGCGGGCTTGGGACAGGTACTGCTCCAGTGCCACGATGCGCTTTTCCCGCCCGATCATGTTGCGCGGGATGTTCTTCTCGTTGATCTTGGCCTCGATCTGGACGATCACCTCCCAGGCCTTGGGCTCGGTCTTGGCGAAGTAGTGCTGGGCGTACTCGATGAACAGCGCGTCGATGTTGATGACGTGCCGCTGGATCAGCATGTAGTCCGGGCGCTGTCCCAACTCCACCAACGCGCGCGCAATGATGTTGACGAAGCGCCAGGCGAACTCGCGGAACGCCGCACTGTTGCCTTCGCCGGAAAGCTGACCCGCAACGCGGGTGGCGACTTCCGATATGCGCCCGAAACGCCCCACGGCGTTGTAGCGCGCGGAAATATCCGGCCAGCCCAAATGAAAGACGTAGAACTCGCCTTCGCGGCCCGCGCGCTTGGCCTCGACGTACATCCGCTTCAGGAGATCGGCATCGCCCTTGGGGTCGATGACGATCACCACCTCGTGCTCGCCCGCGGCGTTCACGCGCCGGATGTCCTGGGTCACGAACAGTTCGGCCAGCCGGGTCTTGCCGACGCGCGTGGTGCCCAGTACCAGGGAGTGGCCGACGCGCTCGCCCAGCGGCAGGCTGACGTCCACCTCTTCGGGTTCGATGCCCTGCAGGCGCGGCAGACCGCCCACGGGCGGCAGCGGCCGCACCGGGTTGAAAGGCACGTCCCAGCCGGTGAGTTTCGACAGTCGGGACAGCGGGAACGGCGCGAACTCCAGCCGTTCCTCCAGGCGCCGCGCCAGCCGGTACGCGGGTGTCGGTTCGACGTAGCGGCGGAACTCCGGCCGGTACGTCTGCATCAGCCTATGGGTGTGCTTCTGCTCCCACAGGAACCCGCGCCCCACAAACAGCCGTTGCTGGCTGACCGGCACGTCCTTGCTGGTCATCACGTAGCGCGGCAGCCTGCGGATGTTGCGCCGGTAGCGCAGGATGACGCGGGCATCGCGGTAGCGGATGGCGCCGTAGGCACCGAACGCCAGCGCACCTCCGACGCCCATGGCGGGGCTCAGCGCGAGCGACCACGGGGCCACCAGGGACAGAAACGCGGCGCCTGCACACGCCGCGACGGTATATAGCTCCACCGCTGGGCGAAGCAGCACCTCGACCGGCTGTTTCCCCGACATGGCTTCATTGCTCGATGCCGGTGGCCGTGATCAGCACCGGGTAGTGCCGCAGGCCCAGGCGCTCGGCCAGGTCATCGCCGGACACGGGCGCGAGGGGTACGCCGGGCACCAGGGCGCGCAGCCGCGCCAGGCCCTGCACGGTCTCGACGTTGACCACCAGGCCGACCGCGCCGCGCTCGCGCAGCGCTGCCGCCTGGCGGCGCATCCAGGCCCGGGAGGTTTCGTCGTCGCCGACGACCACGAAAGGCCGAAGACCCGGAGCCTCGATGACCCGCCGCGCGACGGTGCCGGGCGCGAGCTTGGCGCTGCGTACCGGCAGCATTGCGGCCTCGCCTGCCGGGGTGGCGGGAACCTGGGTCGTCGGGATCGGCGGCCGGGCCGGCCCGTTGGCGCGCGGCTGGAGGTTCAGGGCTTCGTAGTACGGCAGCGCCGACGTGCCGCCGCGGTCTTCGACCACGATCAGCGGCTCGCCGGCAAGCGAGGCCAGCGGCAGACTCGCCAGCAGCACGAGCAGGCCTCGTAAGGCCAGATGGGATGTCGTCATGGGGATGTCTCCTGGCGCGCGGCGAGGACCGCGGCGGTTGGGCGCGGGCCCTGCACGCGGGCAAGGTGGCGGGATACGCTGCGCCGGTAGCGGGCGGCAGGCTCACCCCCGGCAGGACGGTGGTAGCGGCCGATCGCCAGCAACCAGTCCTCGCCGGGGGTGTGCTGCTCCCGCAGGATCTCGGCGGCGATGGCGAGGTTGCGGTACGGGTCTAGCAAGTCGCACGCGCTGGTGTAGCGCTGCTGGTGGTAGCCGAGGTTGATCTGGCCCAGGCCCGCGTCGATGCGCGTGTGCGGCGTGGAGCGCATTGCCCGCTGCAAGCCCGCGCAGGCGTCGGCACGGGTCGCGTAGCGGTGCGACTGGCCGGCGACATTAAGGGACCACGGCCACGGAACGATGCGCCCGTGGCGGCGGATGCCGCTCTCTTGCAAGGCCACGGCGTAGAGCACCGTCGAGGGGATGCCAGCGCGCTGCGCGGCGAGCTGATAGGCCGGTGGCGGAACCTCCTCGGCCTGGGCAACGCAGGCGCAGAAGCCGGCGATGAGCACCAGTGCGCGCAGGAGAGCGGCTACGGCTGGCGCTGCCATTGGCCGTTCACCTCGCGCACGACCGCCGGCAGATCGCCGGGCACCCCCAATGTTAGCCAGCGACCGCCGTCGTGGTTGAGCGTGATGCTTCCGCTGCGCACGCGTGCCGGATCGACGTTCGCGCGCTTGGCCCAGTCGCGGATGCGCGCGTCATCCTGGCGGCTGCCGACCATGTACAGGTCGAATTCGGCGCCCGTAGATTGCAGGCGCTGGACGAGCTGGCTGCAGGCCACGCAGCCGTCCTTGACGAACACTGCTGTGCGGCCGGAGCCGCGCGTGGCGCCGGCGACCGGCTTGTCGTCCGGCAGGTTCACCCGCTGCATTCCGGGGTTCAGGCGCTGCCAGGCCTCGTCGTAGGCGCGCTGATAGGCAAGCAGCTTCTCGACGCGGCGCGCCTCGACCTGCACCTGCAGTTCTGCGTAGCGGCGCCGCTCCTCGTCGGTGCGGGCCTCGATGCCTAGGGCCGACAGCGGGTCCAGGTTGGGCGAGTAGATGCCCAGCGGCCCGTCCATCAGTTCGCGGTAGCGCGCCCACTCCTGCGGTTGCAGGCCCCAGTCGCTTGACACCCGGCCGTCCAGAGCGCGTGCGGCCAGCGGGCGCTCCTGGCTCTGCGCATTGCGGGCCGGAGCCGTGGCCGGCTGCTGAGCCCACGCGGGAAACTGGGTGGATGCCAGCAGGAGCGCGGAAAGGACGATCGATGGCTTCATGCGCTGTACTCCGGTCAGGGAATCGCCACGCGGCGGGTCTGGTCGCCGGCCTGGAACACCGCGGTGTTGCCCTCGACGGCCTGCAAGCGCCACGGGCCGACCGCATCACCTGGCAGCAGCACTTGAAGCTGGTCGGGCGTGAAGTCGCCACTGCTCGGCGCGACGGACACGCTGCGCTCGCCGGCACGCAGTTCGGCACCCACGATGCGGAACGGGAGCGGCGGTGGTTCGGGCTTGGCGGTGGGCTTGTTCCCGCTGCGCGGCTGGGCGGGTGCAGCGGCGCGCGCAGCGGTCTGCCGCGTCTTGACTTGCTCGACTTCGGCGCGCAGCGCCTGAAGGTCGGCGGCGGCGGCATAGTCGCTCAGCGATTGCTCGACCTGGGCGGCGCGTGCCTCCAGGATTTGGCGCGTGTCCTTGAGGTCCGCCGCCGTGGCGACGGCTGGACGCTGCTGGATGGCCTCGACGGTCTCGGCCAGGCCCGTCGCCAGCGCTTCGAGGCGTTGCAGGCGGGAATTGAGGCGATCCTGGTCGGCCTGATCGTTCATGGCCTGGTAGCCGAGGGCAATGAGGACACTGAGGCCGATCAGCCAGAGCCACATCAGGCTCTGCACCACCACGGCGGCGGTTGAGCGCTGGGCGGGCTGCGGGCCGTTCATGGCTGGCCTCCCGATGCCGCGGGCGCCAGCGGAAACGTCTGCACCGCCTCGTTGGCGGGCAGCGCGGGTGCCTTGTCGGCGGTCATGCTGTCGTTGGGACGCTCGAAGCAGATTTGCCGCGCGCGGTCATCCGCGTGCAGTTCCCAGGCCGGACCAGCAAGGGTGAGCAGCGCTTCGCGCAGGGTCATGGGGCCTAGGTGCAGGTGCGCCGCCGGCAGCGGCAGTGCGTACAGCTCGACCACCGCGTGCGCCGTCTGGCACAAGCCGTAGCCGCTGCGCTTGAGCACATGCCGTAGCCCGTCGCCGACCGTGGCGCGGGCATCCTCGGGCATCGACACGTCGATGGTCTGCAAAAGCAGGTCGCGCTGCGCTGCTGTCGGTGCCAGTTCCACGAGGGTGTAGCGCCCGTAGCGCACGACGGGGATGTATTCGGGCGCCTCGGATGCGGGCGCGGCCGAGGATTCCTCGATTGTGTCGGGCGCGACCGGCGCGCTCGTCGTCGCGCAGCCGCCAGCCAGCACCGACCAAAGGAGGCCGAGAAAACCCGCCAGCAGGCGGCGTTCGGGGTGGTGAAACCAGGGTGGTGAGGGGCACATGGCGCGTCGTCCTGAAACATCGAGCCCTCACCATCGCCGCTGCGTGAGGTTGCGACAGCAAACAATGCGAAATGAGGGCCGTCCGATTTCCTGGCGCCGACCAAAACAAACGGCCCCGAAGGGCCGTGGGCATAGAAGGTCGGTCGCTGGGGTGCATCAGGCCAGACGCGACATCGCAGGGAATCGATCGACGTGGCGCATCCTCATCGGTTGAGGCGGCCCAGTGCAACCGTTCCGGTCAGCATCAGGACGACAGCCAACCCTAAGCCCAGTACCGGCGAGGTCATCGTCCATACGGTGCCTACGACCGCACTCGACAGGAACTTGGCGCTGCCATCGACGGTGCCCAGCGCTCCGTAGCTCATAGTCAGCGCTTGCGGTTCGATCATGCCCGCGGCGACCGTGGATTCCAGCGCCTCCTGCATCGCCACGTAGAGCCCCGCGGCCACAAAACTGGTGGCGAGCAGCGGCAGGCTGCCTATGCCCAGGCAGAAGGCGAGTGCCGCCAGCACAGCAGTGGCCGCGCCCAGCGCGTAGCCCGCCACCCATAGCGGCAGCGGGCCGATGCGATCCGCCCAGGCGCTAACCGGATAGGAAGCCAGCACCTGCACGGCGTTGCGTCCCACGTAGAGCAGCCCGGCGACCTGTGTCGCATGCATGATGTCGATCGAGGGCGCCAGCAAGTGCGTGGCGGCCAGGATCAGCAGGCTGTGCGAGAAGTTCCCCAGGCCAGACAACCCGACCGCGCAGAGGTAGCGTTTGAACCGTGTTGGCAGCTCGTGCAGCGCGCCGAAGAAGCGCAGGCCGGGATTGGGCGATTGCTGGGGGGCGTTCACGAGCGTCAGGAAAACCAGCACGGCCAGCAGGCCAGGGATCACGGACAGCCCGAGCACCACGCGGAACGGGCTGGCTACGTCGTCTCAATGCAGCGTCTGCGCCCACCCCAGCGCAGCCACGCCCAGCAGCTGCCCGGCGACCGCACCCACCGTATCCATCGCCCGGTGAAAGCCGAACGCGCGTCCAGGGGTCTGCGCGCTCACCGCCTGGATCACGATGGCGTCGCGTAGCGGCCCGCGCAGTCCCTTGCCGAATCAGGACAGCAACTGACCCAGGAGCAGCAGCGGCCATCCCACCGCCAGTGCGATGAAGACCTGGACGAGCGGAGTGAGCGCATAGCCGAGCAGGACCAGTGCTTTGCGATGGCCGAGCGAGGTAGCCCGACACCATCTTGGTGAAGCTGGCCACCGCATCGGCCGCGCCCTCGATTAGGCCCAGCGCCGCGGCCGGCACCCCAGCACCGCCAGGGAGCCCGGCAGGGATCCGAAGGGATTCACTGAAACTGCGCTCGACCATTTCGTCACGAAAGGGTATAGTGCGCGCTTGGAGATGGCGTTCCTCCTGGGAAACCGAACCGCAGCATTCGCTGCCGATGACGCCTACAGTTACCTGACCTTCTGTCGGGGCTGTAGGCGTTCACGTCCACATCTCTTGCATGGGTCAGCCCGATGGATTTCGAGCGAACCGACCCCATGCCTAATCGCCGTCTAGAACAGCTTGAGCTGCTGCCCTACGTGGGCAAGTGGCTTCTCATCGCCAGCGTTGTTGCCGTCCTGGCCGGCAGCGCCTCCGCCTTCTTCCTCGTCTCCCTCGATCATGCCACGGCCTGGCGCGAGTCCCACCCTTGGGTGATTTGGCTGCTGCCGCTGGCCGGCCTGGGCGTGGGCCTCGTGTATCACCTGCTCGGCAAGACGGTGGACGGAGGCAACAACCTCATCATCGACGAGATCCACGACCCCAAGAAGGTGGTTCCGCTACGCATGGTGCCGCTGGTGCTGGGCGGCACGGTGGTGTCACACCTCTTCGGTGCTTCCGTGGGCCGCGAAGGCACTGCGGTGCAGATGGGCGGCGCGCTGGCCGACCAACTCACCCACGTGTTCCGCCTGGAACATGAAGACCGACGCATCCTGCTGATGTGCGGCATCGCCGCAGGCTTCTCGTCGGTGTTCGGCACGCCCATGGCGGGCGCCGTGTTCGGGCTGGAAATCCTGGCCATCGGGCGCATGCGTTATGACGCCCTGTTCCCCTGCATGGTGGCGGGCATCGTGGCCGATCAGGTATGTCTGGCCTGGGGCGTGCACCACGCCCATTACGCGATCGGGCAGATCGTGCCGGTCGGCGCTTGGAGCGTGGTGGCGGTCGTGCTCGCCGGGGTCGTGTTCGGCATCGTCGGCATGCTGTTCGCCCGCGTCACTCACGCGCTCGGGGCGCGGGTCAAGCGGCTCATCCATTACGCACCCCTTCGGCCGTTCGCCGGCGGCATCGTCATCGCCCTCGCGGTCTGGGCGCTCGATGGCTACCAGTATATCGGTCTGGGCATCCCGGAGATCGAGCGCGCCTTCCAGGAGCCGATGCAGCCGTGGGATTTCCTTGGCAAGTTCGGCTTCACGGTCGCGTCGCTGGGCACGGGCTTCAAGGGCGGTGAGGTCACCCCGCTGTTCTACATCGGCGCTACCCTGGGCAACGCACTGGCGCCGATCCTGCAGATGCCGTTCGCTTTCATGGCCGGCATCGGCTTCGTCGCGGTGTTCTCCGGCGCGGCCAACACCCCGATTGCCACGACCCTGATGGCGATGGAACTGTTCGGTGCCGAGATCGGTCCGCTGGCGGCCATCGGCTGCGTCACGGCTTACCTGTTCTCGGGGCACACCGGCATTTACCACGCGCAGCGCGTAGGCCACAGCAAGCACCGCCGGCATCGGGCCGCTGTCCCTGAAGACCTGCGCATCGCCGATCTTGCCGCCTTCCTCAAGAAGCGCCGCGAAACCTCGAAGTCTTCCGCCGCAGATCCTGTGGCACTGCCCCCTGTCTCCAAGGAAAGCGTTGAATGAAAACAGACACGTCCCAGACCATCGCGGCGCTGCGGCTGTACTTCCCGACCGCAACCCGGGCCAAGGTCACCCGTTTCTGGCACCACCTGAGCGCGCCTGCACTGGCGCATCACCTGCTTACCGTGGCCAAGAAGGCCAACATCCTGCAGGCCATGCTGCACCGGGTCAGTTCGGGCTACCTGCCAGGAGAACGCTTGTCGCACCAGCACCCCGAACTGACGGGCATGCGGCACCCGGAATGCCTGGAATTGCTGGACACCGAGCAGCGGCTGCGGGCGTTCATGCACGAGCACGGGGACGAGTTGAAGAAGGTCCACGCCGTGCTGTTCCTGTGTGAGCTGCCGCTGTCGCACCTGAGGACCGCCTCCGGCAATGCGACCCGGGGCGTTTGACGATGAGCGGCGCATACGCAGTCCTGGCCATCAGCCTCGGCTCCATCATCGGCGCGCTCCTGCGCTACGGCCTGAGCGTGGCGATGAACGCCCTGGTGCCGCCGATCCCGATGGGCACCCTGGCATCGAACCTGATTGCGGCCTACATCGTGGGTTTTGCGATCGCCTACTTCGGGATGGCACCGGGCTTGTCGCCCGTGTGGCGCCTGTTCGTGATCACCGGGCTCGCTGGTGGTCTGTCCACCTTTTCCACGTTCTCGGCCGAACTGCTCACGCTGCTGCGCGACGGCCGCCTGGGCTGGTCGGCCGGCATGCTGGCGCTGCACGTGGGCGGCTCGCTCACGATGACGGCGCTGGGCATGGCGTCCGCATCCGCTACTCGCCAATCGTAAAGGAGACCCCATGAAAGGCTACCAACTGACATTCTTCACGGCGCAGGACCGCCGCCACGGGCACAAGCCCATCGGTGACTGGCTCCTGGAGTTCGCCAAGGACCATGGCGCTGTCGGCGGCACGCTGGTGGGCGGTGCGGAAGGATTCGATCACGTCGGCCGCTTCCACTCCGCGCACTTCTTCGAACTGGCCGACCAACCGCTGGCGGTGACCGTCTCCGTAGACGAAGCGGCCTGCCGGCGTTTGATGGACGCGCTGGCGCAGGAAGCGATCGACCTGACCTACGTGAAGGTGCCCGTCGAGTACGGACGCATCGGTCTGGGCGCGAAGTAAGCACCTTTGGCGCGACTCATGACTTGGTCCAGGAGACTGCCATGTTGAGGGTTTACAACCTGCCGCCCGAGCCGGGCATGCGCGATTGGCTGCGGGAAAACGGTCGGCTGATCGCTGCGCTCATCGCCTGGTCCGTCGTCATGGTGTGCAGTGCCAGCGTTGTCGCTCCCCTGAGCGACACGGAGTGGTACGCAGTGCGCACCGTGGAAAACGGCTTGATCTACGAACGCGCGAACGGCGAGCACGGCTGTCTGGCGCGCGTGGCTGCTGGCGACGCGATCACCTGTGGGCAGGGCAAAGACCTGACCGGCAAGCTGCGGGCTGATTGAAAGCGCGGGCAGATCCGGACACCAAGGCCACGCGTCCCGCCCGTCCAAGTTCAATTGCAGGGGGTTATATGGTTTCCAAGATAAAGATGATTCACGCGCGTGAAATCCTCGATTCGCGCGGCAATCCGACCATCGAGGTCGATGTGCACCTGAGCAGCGGCGTGATGGGACGCGCCGCGGTTCCGGCCGGAGCTTCGACCGGCATCCACGAGGCCGTCGAACTGCGCGACGGCGACATCCGGTGTTTCGACGGCAAAGGGGTCCGTGCCGCTGTGGCCCATGTAAACAAAGGCATTGCCGCGGTGCTGCTCGATGCCGACGCCTTCGATCAGGAGACGATCGACCGGCGGCTGCGGGACTACGACGGCACGGCGAACAAGAGCCGCATCGGCGCCAACGCGATCCTCGGCGCGAGCCTGGCCGTGGCGCGGGCGGCATCGCAGGCCGCCCAACAGCCACTGTTCCGACATTTGGGCGGACCCGAGGTCCACCGCATGCCCGTGCCCATGTTCAACGTCCTCAACGGCGGGGTACATGCGAACTGGCAGGGAGTGGATTTCCAAGAGTTCATGATCGCTCCGGTGGGCGCTTCGAGCTTTGCCGAAGCGATGCGCTGCGGTGCCGAGATCTACCACCGTCTGCGCGAAGTCCTTAAGGACAAGGGCCACTCCACCACTGTGGGCGACGAAGGCGGGTTCGCGCCGCCGCTCAAACGCAACAGCGACGCGGTGGAGTTGATCCTGGCGGCCATCTCGCGGGCTGGTTACGAAGCGGGAAAGGATGTCGTCCTGGCGCTGGACCCTGCATCGAGTGGGTTCTATCACGACGGGATGTACCACTTGCGCAGCGAAGGGCGCACGGTCACGGCCGAGGAACTGGTCGCACTCTACGTCGAGTGGGTGGCGCGCTACCCCATCAAGGTCCTGGAAGACGGCCTGGCGGAAGACGACTGGAGCGGCTGGGCGCTGCTGAACCAGACCCTGGGCAAGAAGATCGAACTGGTCGGCGACGACCTCTTCGTGACCAACGTCGAGCGCATTGAGCGCGGTATCCGCGAGGACGTGGCCAACGCGGTGCTGATCAAGCCCAATCAGATCGGCACGCTGACAGAAACCTTGTCTGCCGTCGCCTTGGCCTACAACGCCAACTGGGGTGCGATGGTGTCGCACCGCAGCGGCGAGACCGTGGACAGCTTCATCGCGGACCTGGCAGTCGCGCTGGACACCGGGCACCTCAAGACCGGCGCGCCTTGTCGCGGCGAGCGCGTCGAGAAATACAACCAGCTCCTGCGCATCGAGGAAGCGCTGGGAAGCGCGGCCACCTATGCGGGGACCCACGCCTTCGTCCGTTGATGTCTTGAAAACCTGTTTTTATGGAGAGTGAATGAATGACAAACGTTATCCTGACCCGTCATGGTCATGTGGACTGGATCGCGCCTGAGCGCTTTCGCGGGCGTGCCGAACTGCCACTTTCGGAGCTGGGAAAGCGGCAGGCTGAAGCGCTCGGCAGGCGCGTCGCAGAGGGCTGGAAGCCCGATGCCATCTACGCCAGCCCGCTCTCGCGGTGTGTTCACACGGGGGAGGCCATCGGCCGCGCCACGGCCTCGAAGGTGCACGTGCTCGAAGACCTTGCCGATACCGACTACGGTCAGTGGCAGGGACTCACGCACGAAGAGGTGCGTTCACGCTGGCCCGACGAGTCGCGTCTGTGGTTTGAGGCACCCGATCTTGCCGTGATTCCGGGTGGCGAGACGATGGCCGGTGTGCTGGGGCGCGCCATCAACGTACTGCGGATCGTGCTGCGCAAGCATCGGGACCAGACGGTCGTCCTGGTGGGCCACGACAGCATCAATCGCGTCCTGCTGCTGCATAGCCTGGGTCTGCCACTGTCGCGCTACTGGCGCATCAAGCAGGACCCGTGCTGCCTCAATGAGATCGAGCTGCAGGACACGGTGTTCACCATCCATCGTGTCAATGAAAGCCACCACACCGCGAGCCTCGCCTGACACGGCAAGGCGCTGACTTCGTCAAGGAGAAAAGCCGGCGCCTGATGGCGCCAGCTTGTGAGACGGATCACGCCGCCACGAGTTGCCTCGCGAGAGCGACCTCTACCGAGTCTCCATCCTGATTGAGGACGTCGAGCCCGGATTCGGGCACGTCTCCCGACGTGCTCTGGGACACCATGATCTTCTTGGCCATCAGCTCCAGGCAGGTCATCTGCGAGGAACCGGCGTAGCCGAGGTAGATCACGCGCACCGGCTGTTTCTGTCCGATGCGCCAGGAGCGGCGTGCCGCCTGCTGGAGCGAGTACACGTTGTAGCCCGACTGCATGAAAACGATCGTCGGGAAGTCCAACAGGTCCAGTCCCGTCTTGACCAGTTCGGGATTGGTGATGAGCACGTCGATGCCACGGTCCAGTTGCTCGGCGATCCAGTCCTCGCGTCGGCTGGCGTCCACGCTTGCGCGCAGCACCGCCACCCTAAAGCCTTCCTGCTCCAGCAGCACCTTCAAGCGCGACGTGGTGTCACGCGTGCCGGTATAGACCGTGTAGGCCAGGACCTTGCGGCCCTGCGCCTTCTCTTCCTTGCAGATGTCGATCAGCTCGCGCTCTTTCGGCGTCACCTCGAACTCGTTGAACTGAGCCGGGACGAACGCCAAGGTGTTGCGCGTGCGCGGATGCACCACGGTCTCCGACCGGAAGCAGCAGTCCGGCCAGGCCAGCAGTACGTTGAGCACCACACCCAGCAGCGTCGTATCGCGTCGCGCAAGAGCCTGTTTCAGCTCCGCGGTCAGCCGACCCGCCAGGTCGCGGTAGGCCGCGGCTTGTGCCGTGTCCATTGCGACTTCACGGAACTCCTCGTCATACGGCGGCAGGACGTTGCCGCCGATGTCCTTGAGCTTGAGGAAGATCGTGAACGGCAGGATGCACCGCAAGACCCCCTTCGGCCCGAAGCCCGGAGCCTTGACCGTGCGCACCGATACCTTGGTGCCCCTGGCCGTCTTGTGCGCCGTGCCGGTGTTTTCGGAGTAGATGTCCTTGAGGACCCCGTGGTCCCTCATGAACGCCATGGCCGCCGAGGTCATGCTGCCGCTCGTGGTCGGGCGGTAGCCGTCTTCGATCATCCGCCCAGGCAGGGCTCGGAACAGCAGGTAGAACAGGTCGTCCCCGTAGCCGCCCATCAGCGTGCCTGTCAGCAGCAAGGTCTTACGAGCCTTCGCCGCCAGCACGCCCATGGCTTGGCCCTGGGCACTGCCACCGTTCTTGTACTCGTGTGCCTCGTCCGCGATGCACAGGTCGAACGTGCCTTGCGGCAGGTAGCGCTTGATGAACTCGGACGGCTGGTAGCCGCCCTCGCCAAAGCCGAGCTCCATGTTGGCCATCGCACGCTCCATGCGCGTGGCCTGACGGTCGGAAAACACCAGTTCGCCGTTGCCGTCCATGAGGTTGATGAACTCATGGATGTTGTCGCCCAGCATCGACGCCAGGAACCCGTCGCCGAACTTCTGCATCAGCTTCTGCGCGGTGACTTCCCCGATCGTCGGGATGCGCTTCAAGGCTTTCAGCACGGCCGAGGACCGGTCGCTGCCGGACAGGCTGCGCGGGCGGATCAGTGTCCACAGGGGTGCGGCGCAATGGCTGCACTTCCTGCGGTATTCCTCGGCTTGGAGCGCGACCGGGTTGACCGGCTCGCCGTCGAGGTCGGTGATGACCGTACCGCAGTCCGGGCACGCCGCCACGTTGCCATGGCGGGTACGCCGCTGGGTGAAGACAGGCTTCCAGTGGAACCCCATCCGCATCCTGACCCGGCCCAAGACGAAGAACTCCTGGCCCGTGGGCTGGACATTCAATTGCTCGCGCAGCTTGATGAGCTTGACGAGCGTGTCCGGCCCGTTGAGCACCCACACCTTGGCGCCTGCCACTGTCTCCTGGATCTCGCGCCGCCACTTGTAAACAAGGTGCGGTGGCGAAAGAACCAGGGTGCGGCGGTAGCCTTCGGCGTTGAGAACGGCGGCCGTGGCGATGCCGACGGTCGTCTTGCCACAGCCCATTTCGCCATTGACAATCGCGGCGCGTTCGCCACGGTCGATCAGCAGTTCGGCGGCGGCGTGGACGACTTCGGCCTGGGCCGGGAACAGCTTGCGCTTGAGGCTGGCGACGACGAGTTGCCGGTGCGCCTGCGGCTGGCCGTTATAGACCGGCGGGTTGGCGCTGTTGAGGGCGTCGAGCAGTTCGTCGCCGAACTCGCCGACGAAATCCTGAAGGCTCAGGGTCAGAGGGGAAGATTCCGCATCGAGCAGTTCGCCCTGTACGGGTGCGGCTTCAACGGCAGTGGTTTCGAGATCGAGGGACATGGTGATGTTCCAATAAAAAATGGGGCATGCCCCCCCACAGCGGGGTGATGGCATGCCCCGTGGTGGGATGAAGAGACGGCAGGCGGCCGTCGGGTGGAGAGAATCAGTACTCGCTAGGCAGCAGCAGCGTGGTCACGCTGCGATCCGATTCGGTGATGATCCAAAGCTGCAGGCCGGGTGCGATCTGGTAGGAAGAGAACAGGCGGTCCTCGCCGGACTCCAGCGCGGCTTCGTTCTGCCGCTTGTCGTAGTCGTCGAGGTCGCCCCAGTCGCCATTGAGGTGGCGGTGCAGGTACGGCACCGGGTTGAGCCGGCCTTGCTGGACCAGGGCGTCAACGCCGCAGGTCACGACGGTCTCGCCTGGGAAGAAGCGCCGGCTCGATGTCTGGCCGATGGGAAGTGCTTGGGCTGCCATGGAAGGCTCCTTGAAGATGGAGGGGCCACGGCGCCCCATCGGGGCGACTGGACCCCGGTGGGTGGAGGAAGCCGACGGTGACCGTCAGCGGTAGAGAAGCGATCAGCGGATGGTCAACACCTCGCCCCGCGTGGGGGAGCCAGGCGTCATGTCCCACGCGCGGATGACGGGCACGAACTTGTCGGTGAGGATGCGGGTCTCGGCGATGGAGCCGTCTTCGCGTTCGGTGAATTCGCGTTGAAGCGTCTTGTCCTTGTGGGTGTCACCTTTGACGACGAGTACGCGCCCGGTCTTGGAGCGCACAACCCCCGAGATCGCGCCCGCGGCCAGGGCCAGCGCGAGATGCCAGTGGGACAAGGCATGCGCCGGTGGACGCAGCGACTGCTGCGCGGCCCCCAGGTGCGTGTCTTGCGACGGCCAGAGGCCTTGCAGCCGGCCGACTTCATCGGCGAACTGCTCAGGCTCAATCGTCACGCGGAAAAAATGCTCCGGCTCGGCCGGACTGGCGGGGACGATGTACGGCAGGAACGGCCATTCGCTCGGCAGCTCCTCGGCTTCGACTTCACCAAGCCCGACCTGCAGCAGCAGATTGCGCACGGCCTTGAGACCATCGGGTGCCAGCTCGCGCTGGCGCACCCTGCGGCCGAAGATCACCACCTGCTTGAACTGCGGTTCCACCGCTCGGTAGATCCGCAGGTCCGTGTAGTGGCGTGTCAGCCAGCCGACCAGCTCGGCGTCGAGCACGTAGCCAGGGACGATGAAGACCAGCACGCCGCCGTACTGCAACAGCGACAGGCTGCGCTGATAGAACAGCTTCTCGAAGCGTGCACGGCTCTGGCCCTGATAGCCGATGTTGCCGTTGACGTCCTTGGACAGATCGCCATACGGCGGGTTGAGCCAGAGCAGCCCGAACGACTGCTTGGAGATCATCGTGTCCATCAGGTCCGCGTGCAGGCAGTGATCGACCAGGCCGCGGGCATGGCGTGCCCGTTCCGCGTCGAACTCGACGGCGAACGCCCTGGCCTGCTCGCGCCCGAGGGCATGAGCGGCTTCAGCGATCGCCACGCCTTCACCGGCGCAGGGATCGAGGATGCACATCGGCCCATCGCTGGGCATCAGTGCGTTGAGGGCTCTTTCGAGCGTGGGTTCGTCGGTCGGGTAATACCCGTTCTTGGCGAAATTGCGGGCGAGCCGCGGGAACATGAGAGCCATGGAAGTCTCCTGGTTGGCGGGGATGAAGTGCGAAAGCACGCCTTGGCCTGCTTTCGAGGGTGGTCAGGCCGCTACCGCTTCCGGCGTCCAAATCTTGGCCGGATAGGGATAGGCGGTGAGTACGTCACTGCGGATCAGGGAGCCCAGCGCCAGGGTCAGCGCCGGCACGTCGATGGCGAGCCGATGGCCTTCCAGCGGCCCGAGGGCGAACGGAAGGCGGGCCAGCATCTCGCGGGTCTGTAGCAGTTCCAGCACGGTTTCGCGCCAGTGGTCGAGCAGCGGCAGTGGGCAGGTGTCCCGCACCAGCATCCACAGGCGGTCAAGCCGGTGGGCGCTGCCCTTGGGCAGCAATGCCAGTGCGCTGGCGTTTGCCTTGTCGGGCTTGATGCAGCGGCGGTCGAACAGCCACACGTTGGACAGCGAACCGAACAGCGTTCGCCGGTAGGCACGGGTCATGCGCTTTTCCAGGCGATCGACGTTGCTGACGAACACCGGGACGCTGCCGCCCTGGTCGGTGATGACGTGGAACTGGTCCAGGCCCTGTTCGTCGCGCCCGAGGGTCAGACGAGCGAGGAACTGCTGGACGGCAGTATCCCGCGCCCAGATCGACAGGAAGATCAGATTGCCCTGGTCATCGCCGACGCAAGCGTCGGCCATCACGTCGGAGCATTCGTCGATGCGATACAGCGTGGTGGAAGAGGTGTTTGCGGGCATGGTGGTGTCCTCGGATGAACGGGAACAGCACCGCCCGCTGGGGCAAGTACTGCCCCAGGGGGTGGAAGAAAGCCGCTCAGTCCGGCTCGAACTGCCGGGTGTGCGGGTTGAAGTGAAGCGCCTCATCTACCGAAGTGATTGGCGTGAAGCCCTCCAGGTAGATGTTGTTGAGGTACTGGTCGCGGTAGGTCAGTGCCTGCCGCGCCTGTTCCTCGGTGAGGCCGTTGCTGATGAAGTACTCCAGCATTTCCTCGTCGGAAGAAACTTCGTCGTTGGACAAACTCCCTTCAACGAGCTTCAGCAGCGAGGGCGGAAGCGCAGCCAGGATCGGGTCCATGTCGGTTCCTCCTGGCTCAGGCCATCAGCGCTGCGGTGGGTGCCGCAGGTGCCGTGGGTGTGCGCCGGCGCGCGTGGTAGGCGCGAACGCCTGCACGCCAGTCGGCGGACTGCTCTGGTGCGAGGTCCAGATAGGACAGCGGGCACGTGTAGTAGTACGGGTGCATGGACTCGTCCAGTGGCTTGTAGCCCCACTGGTTGCCGCTGCGTTCGAGCAGATCACAACGGATGTAGCGCAGGGATTGGCCTGGCTCCAGATGACGATGCACGCCTTCGACCTTGGCCGTCACTTCCGTGACGGACCACAGGACGTTGCCGCGCAGCGCGTGGACGATGACCTTGACGCTGGCGCGCTCGGTCTCTTGCGGTGCGATCAGTTCCGCGATCAGTTCAGACCGCGATTGGGGGGAGAAATACCAGCCCATGAGAGGCCTCCTGAAGAATGGAGCCGGAGGCCTCCCCGTGGGGGAGAACCCCCAGCGGGTGATGGAATGCCGCGCGTGCGGCGAAGGAACCTATGCTTTACCCTCAGTCCCAGTCGTCATCGTCGCGATCACAACCGGCCGGGCAGTAGCCGAACTCGATCCCATGCGAGCAGTAGCCATGCTCCGCATTCCAGTCTTGGGTTTCCTGCCGCTCGGCAGGCGTTGCGTAGTCCCATTCCCGGGCTGCGATCTCCAGCGCTTGAGTGCGCTGGTCCTGCGGCAATCGACCGGCTTGCGTGTCGATCTCCGAGCTGAAAAGCGTGACCCAGTGATCCCAGGACAGGCCGCAACCACGCTGGGCGTGCTCGGCGGCTGTCTTGCAGACAGCGCGCCAGGCGGGTTCGTCCAGCGTGCAATGAGGTACATCGCAAGCGATGGTGGACATGATGGAGACCTCCAGAAGAAAGCCGGAGCCTCCCCGCATGGGGAAGAAACCCCGGCGGGTGGATGAAGAACACCGCGGATGCGGCGTCTGCGATCACGCAGGTTGCAGTCCGGCCTGGCGGCTCCACTCCTGCGTCTTGAAGTCCAGCGCGTAGCCCAGTTCGCCCAGGCGGGCAATTTGCGTGCGCAGGGTGCGGCGGTCGATGGTCGAATCCAGTTTTACGGACTCTCCCAGCGGCCAGAGCAGACCGAACAGACCGGCGTCGCCGTCTTCGGTGCTGCCGGAGGCAGCAGCCGCAGCGGCCATCGGCGCATCCACGCCGAAGGGCGTGGTATCGACGAGAGGGTCCGCGGACGCCTGCTCGGGGGCAGGCTTGGCGGGTCTGGATGCTTTGGCGGGCTTGGCCGGCGTTGCCACAGGCTGCGCTCCTTGCTCTTCATCAAGTGGATCGACTTCCTGGGTGCCGAAGCTGCGTGCCTCGTCACGGCTCAGTTTGTCGATGCCGAGAAGCGTCATGCCGTCCAGGTTGGCGCGCATCTCGGAACGCATGCTGCCGTCGCTGATCGGATAGCTTTTGAGGAAGATGTAGCGAAGGACGAATTCCCCTTGGTACTTGCCCTCGGGGTACTGCTCCAATTCAGCGTCCTTGATCGTGAACTTGCCGAGTTGGCAGTCGAGCTTGCCGACGTTGAACTTGCCGTTGCGGCCATGGATGGTGCGCAGCGTGAGCTGGCCCGGGACGACGATGGGCGATACCGATTTCTCGGGAGCCGATGTGGTTGCCATGATGGTTCTCCTGATGATGAATGACGGGACGCCGACGGCACCCGGTGGATGAAAGGGAATGGGCCTCGCCCGAGATGGGCGAGGTCCGCTTGGCATCACGCCTTGAGCTGGCGCATGCCTTCGGCCAGGAGCCACAGCGCCCGGTTCAGGCGCAGGTTCTGGTCGATTCCTTGCACCGGACGGGTGCGTTGATGGCGGCCGCTGGCCGAGCGTCCGCTCAGCCCCCCTTTGACGAGGTTCTCCTGGACGCGGTTGAAGACGGCCCACAGGTCGCCCTTGCGGTCGTCCCAGCGTCGCGGGGCCAGCAGTTGGCTTTCCGTGACAGGCGTGGACTTGGCCGGGTCGTCGTACTTGAGTGCGAGGGCGGAATGCGCAAATATTTCCGCTTCGCCCTCATCGAGGGTGATGGTGCGCATCGCATCGCGCGAGTTCTGCACGCGCTCGAAGCCTTCGAGGACTTCGTAAGCACCTTCGATCACCTGGCTTGCCACGTCGCCCTTGTGGGGCACGCGGATGTCGGCGGTGGTGTCACCGCAGACCAGGCCGTTGTGGCAGACGAACCGGAACATGCCGGCCAGCATCTGGTAGCTGCTCGTGCCGTCGTGGCTGTTGAGCAAGATGATCTCGTTCGCCTCGTCGCCATTGATCTGGCTGGCATGGCGAAGTCGGATGAGATGCTTGGTGTATTCACGCCGGTCTTCGTTGCGCACGCGCGTCTGGCACACCATGAAGGGCTCGAACCCCTCCTGGCGCAGCTTGGTCAGCACGGTCGCGGTCGGTATGTAGGCATACCGATCGGACCGGCTCCCATGCGGGGCGTCGGCAAAGATCGATGGAGCAACAGCACGGATGCGGTCATCCGAGAGCGGGCGATCGGAACGCAGGATCGGGGACTGCGGGGCAAAACGGGATGCCAGAGACATGGTTGTTCTCCTTGGAGAAATGCGACAACCGCGCGGTCCTGAAACCACGCGGAACTCGGGGGATGAAGAGCGCTGACGCGCTGGGAGCCAAGGGGCGCAGCGGTTGCGGGGGATGAGAAGCGACAAGGCCCCGTGAGGGGCCATGCCGGTTCAGAACGAAGCAGCCAATGCCGGCTCCTGCTCCTCGACTTCACCTGCGGGCTCGCGCTCGGCGGGCAGGGCAGGCTGGTCGGCAGCGGTGTCGGCGGCAACCTCGGCTTCGGGCGCGGGTGCGCCCTCGGCTTGCGGTGCCTCGGCTTGCGCCTGGCTCGTCGGATAGACCTGGGTGCCGTCGATCTTGATGAGACCGATGTGGACCAGCGTCGATTCCAGGCTCGCTCCCGGTTCCCCGGCGCGCTCGCCCTTGGTGCGGATGTACGGATCGATCTTCATGTCGTTCAGACGGAAGGCGATCAGCACCTTGCGGTCCCCTTCGATGGCCTGCACGCACCGGCGAACCAGGTGCTCGGCTTCAGGGGTGGCGACGATGGTGTCGAAGTACCGATATTCCGGTTCACCGACAGGTCCGGCCAGCGCCGCGACGCAGCACGACAGGAACGGATCGCCATCCTTGGGGGAGACATCCTTCGGACGGCTGAGGTAGCCGATGCCGCGGGTGATCAGCTCGTGCTGCTTGATCGAAGCCAGTTCGGCCCGGTCAAGCGGCTCGGCCTTCAGCAGTCGCGCCTTCAGAGACGCGGCCGCCTGGCCCTTGTGCTCACCTTTGTCGCGGATGTACGCATCGCCCCAGAGGTCGCCGAGGCGGAAGCGTACCAGCGGCCGCTGCTTGGGATCGTCAACGCCGATGTAGCGCTCGACCAGTTTCTTGGCCTCGGCACCCGAGACCTTGACGTCGAAGTAGCGGTAGCTGGGGCCCTTGGCGGAACCGACCAGTGCGGCGATGGTGCATGCCAGGAAGGGCTGCGCACGGCGGCCGCCCCGGACGGGAACCTCTCGGGCACGCTGGATGTAGCCGATGCCCGAGGTGTGGAGGTCGAAATACGATTTCTCGTTGGACGTGGTGCTCATGGTGAATCTCCATTGGGATGAAGCGGAGACACACCGGCCCCACGCATGCGGGGAAAGGTGCGTAACCCCGCGGTGGGTTGATGAGGCGAAAGCATCCGCCACCAGGACTGGTGGCCGCTCGCGGATGGATGCGGTGCGAGCTGGCTCGGTCACGCAGTGGGAACTGCGCGGCAACCTCGAAGACCGATGGTTGCCTGGCATGTCGCTGACAACGTCAGCAGGCATGGGGGGCAGCATGGCCGGGCCTCGCGCGCGAGACAGCAAACAATGCGCATTCGGTCGCTCCCGTCTTTCCAGCACGCTGTGGAAAGAAAAAGCCCCTCGGATGAGGGGCTGTTGGGGTCAGGCGTCGTACACGAAGCAATGCGTGCGTTGCCGTGGAAAGAAGACATGCTTCCAAGAGTCGCCGCTGATGGTTCCGCCATCGAATACCACCATTTCGTAGCGGTCGATGTCGGTCTCAACCAGCTCCTGCATGGCGATGTGGCGCATGTTCAGCGTTCCCTTGTCGCGCTCGAATACCAGGGTCTGGCCGATGGCATCCTCCTGGCACATGGCGCTGACGCAGGCTCCCAGTTGGTGCTCGAAGTCGGTGGCGGGCGAGATGAGGTCGGGGAACATGAGATTGCTCCTATGAAAACGGACCAGCCCGGCTCCAGGGGGAGACGGGCTGGCACGGGGGAAAAGGAAGGCTGGCGCTTCGTGGGACAGCTAGGACTCTGCCAACGGCAGGCCCAGCAGCGCAGGTGCGTCGGCGTCGAGGATCAGGATGCGCACGTCGGCCTGGCCGGCCAGTTCAAGGATGTTCGCCAGGTCGTCCGGCATGCCCTTGTTTCGGTGCTCCTGCCGAAGCTGCTCGGCGGTGATGCCCTCGGCGTACTCCAGGTTCTGGTCCGTCCAGGGCGTGGAAATCAGCTTGACGCCGATCGCCGGGCTGTATGGCACCCGGAAGGCGATGAACAGCATGGCCTCCGGCGTGGCGAGGTCCGCCAGGTCGGCGAGGTAGTGCCAGGTATCGACCGTGATGTGCTCACGGCTGATTTCCCAGCACCGGCTGTAATAGCCTGTCTCGAAATTCAGGCGCTGCACGAATTCCCGCGCGGCCTCGGCCGAATAGGTGTCACCAATGTGGACCGGGCGACCGTCAAAGTCATCGCCATGGATGGCATAGACCACGGCACCGATCACGCCTTCGCCGCTGACGTCTCCGCCGGCGCCGCATTCGGCCAGAACCTCGGCACCCACGGGTTCGGGGCCATTGCTGACCACCGCGAAATCGTTGGTGACGATGCAGGACGAAGAGACCAGCTTCTCGTCGGAGAGGTGATCTTGGCTCGCGTGGATGGTTCGCCAGACATGCGGGCTTCCATCGTCGTAGCTGATGCACAGCGTGCGGACGATTTTCAGATTCCAGTAGCCACGGAGAAAGGGATTGGGTTTCTGGGACATGGGAACTCTCCAGATTGAATAATGGAGCCAATTCCCGCCACCGGGAATTGGACCCGGTGGGTTGAAAATGGAAAATGTGTCAGGCAACGCTGACCTTGGCGGTGCCAGCACTGCGCTGGACGACGGGAAATGAATCGAGGGACATGGCCTCGTGGGCGCATGTCCCTCGTGGGGCGTGAACGGAAACGCGGTGATGTGGCGGAGACCGGCTCACCAGCCGTTGTAGTTCACCAGCAGGTCGGCGAGGACCTTGCGGCGTTGCAGATCGAGACCATCGAAGTCCGACAGTCCGTTGAAGTGGCAGCGCTTGAGCATGGCACCGCCCTCGCGCGCGTTGTAGAAGCTGACCATGGCGGACAGGAACATGCGTTCGCCGCTGCTCAGGACGCCGAGGGCGTCGTTGAGCTGCAGCATGTTGGGACGCAGATCCCACTTGCTCTTGGCCTGGTTCAGACCTTCACGGGTGCCGTCGCCGAACCACTCGGGGCCAGCGATCTCGACACCGCGCTTCCAGGCCTCGAAGAAGGCTTGGGGCGCGGCAGCGAAATGCTGCTCTTCCCGCATGATCTGATCGACGACTTCCCGCGGCAGTAGCTGGTTCATGACGTGATTCCTCCAGTTGGATCAGGGAATGGCGAGCTGGGACCAGCCGCCTCTTTCGAGGGCACGTTGAGCCGCGGTGTAGCTGCGGAAGTACTCGCGGGATTCCCGCGAAACGGGGCCTTCGGTATCGCGCGTGCCGATGTAGTGACCGGCGGCGCTTTGCAGGACTTCGAGCGGCAGGAACTTGCCGCAGTAGGTCGAGGCCAATTGCCCGAAGGTTTGGCCGAAAGAGGCTTGCTGGGACATGGACTGGCTCCTTGGAAAAGCGGGGCCTCGTCCCTTACGGGATGGCAGCTCCCGCACGCGGTTGATAAACAGCATCGACGTCACGGGGACGCGCGTCCGCAGACTTGATGCGATGCGGACTGGTGGGCAACGCGGGATAGACCCGCAGCAGCCTGAAACCCTGGCTGCTGGCATGTGCTGACCGGAATCAGCGAACATGCGGGCAGCTTCGTGCGCGGGCCGTGCCGCGTCAGTTGGAAAACGGCATCCGGCCCAGCCCCGATTGATGGGCGCCGGAAAGCAAAACCCCGCATCGAGTGCGGGGCTGTCAAGGTGGCGCGTCGGAGCCGGATCAGTCGGGCCTATTGCCCAGTACATGCCGCTTCCATACGGCGAATGCCTCATCGTGTGCCAGCTCGGCGAGGATGACGATGGGCTGGGGTTGCCTGGCGCGTAGAGAAGCGAAGTACGCTTCGCGGTCGGCGATGGCCTTGAGCCTGATGCCATCAATGAACAGCAGTTTGCCGTTCTTGATGAACAGCACCTTGTTGTCAATGTCGCGCTCGAACGCGGCTCGTACTTGCTCCGGTTGTTGCATTTGTTGGCTTCCTGCTGGTGCGGCCCGCCATCGGGCCGAAACATTGATCGGCGGGAGAAACGTGCCGAAGGCCTTGCGGCCTCCGGCTCGGGAGGACGGAACCACCCGTGGGCTGATTGGCAGGCCCGGTCGTCGCTAGAACCGTCTGCTCATCAAGCATTCACACCCGGCGCATGTCGTGGTTGGCGCCGGCATCTTCTGGCGCACATCCGCGCACAAAAGGAGCCCAGTTTTTCGCCGTTGGGCACGGCATCGAATACCGCTGACCACGAAGGGTCTCCGGATGGCTCGCGCAGCATGGAAAGCCATCGGGGGACCCTTCGCAGAGGCGGAAAAAGTTCAGATCAGCAGAACGCGCCGGGAAACCCCGGACGTGGTTCGCGGAGAAGCTACCTTCAGGTCCCGCGGCCGGGGACGGCCGGGCGGGACGCGCACACGGACAAGAGAAGGCGTTGCGCGCTGGGCGTCCCGCAGGGCGTGCGGGACATGGGCCACGCCGCCGATGGCGGGCACGGCTCTCGGGGAACGGGGTCGGTCAAGAGCCTCTGCGGCCGCTACTGCGCGGGCGCGAGGCACCGCGCTTGGCCGCGCCGGTTTCGAGCGGCAGCGTGCCTTTGCAGTCGGGGTAGCGACTGCACGACCAGAAGGGGCCGGTCTTGCCGGTGCGCTGGCGCGTCGGTGCGCCGCACTGCGGGCATGCCGGCCCTTGGGGAACCTTGATGGACAGCGAGGTGCTGCCGTACTGCGCGATCAACTGCGAAATCCATGTGGCCTGCTTGCCGATAAACACATCCAGCGTGAGCTGCCCGGCCTCGATCATGTCGAGCGCCTGCTCCCACACGGCCGTCGTGCCGGGATCCGCAATGGCCGCAGGCACCGCGTCGATCAGCGTAAACGCCGCATCCGATGCGCGAATGGAGCGTCCTTTCTTCACGAGATAGCCCCGCGTCAACAGGCCGGTGATGATGTTGGCGCGCGTGGCTTCGGTGCCGATGCCCGTCGTGTCCTTCAGCTTCTGTTTCAGCCGCGGGTCGCTGACAAAGCGCGCAACGCCCTTCATCGACTTGACCAGTTCGCCTTGGGTGTAGGGCTTGGGCGGCATCGTCTTGAGTGCTTTGATCTCGGCTTCGGCCACCTGGCATGTCATGCCTTCGCGCAGCGGGGGGAGTACTTGGCTGCGCGCCGCGGCTTCCCCGTCCTCGTCCACCTGCGGCTCGGCCAGCACCAGGCGCCAACCCTGGGCGACCACCTGCTTTCCGGTGGCCGCCAGCTTCTGCTGGCCGCAGGACAGTTCGGCGACCGTGCGGTCGAACTCGTGGTGAGGGAGGAACTGCGCCAGGTAGTGCGCCCGGATGAGCCGGTACACGGCCAGCTCCTTCTCGCTCATCGCAGAGAGGTTCGCGGGTTCGAGCGTCGGGATGATGCCGTGGTGGGCTGTCACTTTGCCGTCGTTCCAGGCGCGCGAGTGCTGGGAGCGGTCGAGTTGGCCCATGATCGGGCGCAGCGAGGGGTCGGTCTTGAGCAGGCTGTCAAGGACAGTCGGCACTTCCGCGAACATGCTTTCGGGCAGGTAGCCGCAATCCGAACGCGGGTACGTCGTGGCCTTGTGGGTCTCGTACAAGGCCTGCGCGATCTCCAGGGTCTCCTGCACGTCCAGCCCGAGCTGTTTGGAACAAACCTCCTGAAGCGTTCCCAGGTCGAACAGCAGCGGCGGCCCTTCGCGCACGCGCTCGGTCTCGACCGATACCACCTGGGCGCTGCCCGCAGCGCGGATCTGCTGCGCGGCATGCTGGGCGACCGGCTGCTGCAGGCAGCGGCCGGCGTCGTCGGTGCAGCCATCGGGCGGAACCCACTGCGCGCTAAAAGCCTGTCCACCTGCGGACAGGGACACGTCGATGGCCCAGAACGGCAACGACTTGAAGGCCGCGATCTCGCGATCGCGGTCCACGACGAGTTTGAGCGTCGGCGTCTGGACGCGCCCGACCGACAGCACGCCGTCGTAGCCGGCCTGCCGGCCCAGCACGGTGAACAACCGGCTGAGGTTCATGCCCACCAGCCAATCGGCGCGCGAGCGCGCCAGTGCCGAGTAGTACATCGGCAGCGTGTCGGATGAGGGCCGCAGCTTGCCGAGCGCGGTGCGGATCGACGCATCGTTGAGCGCCGACAGCCACAGGCGTTCGATGGGGCCGCGGTAGCCGCAGAGTTCGATGATTTCGCGGGCGATCAGTTCGCCTTCGCGGTCCGCATCGGTGGCGATGACCAGATGGGTCGCCTTCGCCAGAAGCGCCTTGACGACCTTGAATTGCGTGGAGGTCTTCGGTTTGACATCGACCCGCCACTGCTGGGGAATGATGGGCAACTGCTCAAGCGACCAGCGTTTGAGCGCCGCGTCATAGACCTCGGGAGCTGCTGCTTCTACGAGATGGCCGATGCACCAGGTAACAGTGACGCCGGAGCCGCTGAGACAGCCTTCATCGCGCTGCGTCGCGCCGAGGATTCGACCAATGTCTTTGCCCTGGGAGGGCTTCTCGCACAGAAATAGCCGCATGCTGTCCCATCCGAATGAAATTCATCATGGACAGCATGTCGGGCAGCGCTGGGCACGGCAGCAAAGAATATGAATGTGAGCCGACCTTTTTGAACCGGTGTTGGGACCTGGACGCTAAGATCGGCTTGAGAAACTCTAGCGAAGGGTCAGTTGCCACTGCGAGCAAGCCGGTTGTGCAAAAGGAACCAGCACATGTTCAAGGCGAAGGAGCGTCCCAGCCGAGCCATTTGCTCTTGCGGAATGCCGATGGGGCGGTGAGCGCCAGGGCTGAGGAATCCAAAGACCCCGGCCAAGCCTTTCTCCTCTTCGACCGTGATTTCGCCACACTGGCGTAGAAATGCAATCACCGAGCCCCAGCTTGTCGGGTTGTATGTGGCGACACCTGGATGCTGCTGTGCCACGCCAGCGGCGACATCCACAGCCAGGGTTTCGAGAGCGACCCGCGCATTCGTTAAAGCTGCGTTGTAGTCCGGAGGACTGGCACGGAAAGCTTCAGCCGAATCATTGATCTTGTCGATGATGGCCTCATACTGCGGCGGAGCCGATTGACGGAGGGCTCGCACGAGATCATCCTCCATGGGGGCCGCATCGGCGATGGATGGATCGGCTTGCAGCAGTTTCTTGTCGTGGACCATATACCCATCCAGCAACAGGCACTGCGAGAGGTCATGCAAGCGCTCATCGAATACGTGCTTAGGCGAAACATTCTTGCGAAGACTTCCGATCGTTGCAACGATCTCCTGTAGTACGAGCAATAAAGTCCTGTCGTCCTGGTCGCCGATGGTGTGGTTCAGACTCATCTGCAAGTTGGCATGCGACAAGGACAGATGCTGGACGCCGTACTTGGCCAACAGCGTGATTGATACGGCGACTTCCTGTTGCGCCAGAAACTGAGCAAGGGAATACCGGGTCCTGATACTGATCATTTGAGCTACTCAAGGAAGAACCAGCCTTCAGTATGCCGTCAAGGTCGGCAGTTTGATCGGAACGAGCTTCGTCGTGTAGCCGCCGATCGACTGGGCTTCCGTGGACGTTGATAGAGCTATCCCCTGGGGAAATCTTGCGTAAGCAGGAGGGAAGCTAAGAGCTTCGCCCCCCATGTTGGGTCACTTCCTCCGCTTCGCCTCCTTCGGCGCAGCCGGCTCCTGGGCGGCCTGGGGCTTCGACTCCTCCTCCTGCACAGCCTCCTTCGACCTGGGGCTGAGGGTCACGGACTCGATGCGGAACGGCAGAATGCCGACGCTGCGCGCGTTGACCTGCCAGGTCTCGCGCGGCTGATCCTCGTTGTCCGTCCAGGGCTCGCGCTCCATGCGGCCGATGACCAGTACGCGCATGCCCTTCTGGTAGAGGTCCTTCCAGTGCGCGGCGTCGCGGTGCCAGATTTCCACCGGCGCCCAGAAGCCGCCGCGATCCTCGAAGGTGCCATCCTTCTTGGGAATGGGGTTGTCGAAATAGACGTTCAGGCGAAGCAGGCGGCTGGGTTCTTCGTTGCCGTTGGGGAACTCCCGGTACTCGGGGGGTGAACCGATGTTGCCTTCGCCGATGAAGTGTGTGCTCATAGTGCAATCTCCGTGGTGGTTGAAATACCCGCGCCTGGTCGGCGCCGGGCGCGGGGGTACCCGACGCGATCACCGATCGCGCATTGCGGTTGGGATGGACTTGAGCCTGCGTAGGTAGACCTCTTCCGCCTCCGCAGCCTTGCTGGCGCATTCCTGTGCCTGCCTGCCCAAGGTGTGCAACAGGCTGATCTGCATGTTCAGCGTGATGCGCTGCAGCTCGATCGCGTGCAGGTCGGCCAGCAGGTTGACCGGCATGCTGGTGCTCGCCATCAGCTCCTGCCACAGCGCCACGCCCATGGCCGAGCGGTCGTGTCTGCGCCAGCGAAGAAAGGCGGTGCCTGCGCCAGTGGTCTGCTGGGCCAGCTCGATGGGCAACAGGTGGAAGGGGTGCCCGTTCGCCTGGGACAACACCTGCCGCTGCGACAAGGCGATGAATTCGTCGCGCATGGCGAAGCACTGGCTGGCCCAATCCTCCAGAGGCCCCTTACCTTTAAAAGGCTTTAAAAGGCCTTTTAGAGAGGCCGCGTGTTCCAGCCGCATGAAGGCTGCCTGTTCCAGAGCGCGGAAGTAGCGGGTGTCCTGATTCAGATCGCTCATGCCTGCGCGTCCTCGTCTCCGGCGCCTTCAGGTGCTTCGGACTCCGGTGTCCCGGCAACGATGTTCTCGTCGCTGGGGATGCTGGAAGGAGCCGCTGTGGCAGGATCATCGCCACGCTGCTGCAGGCCACGGCGCATGATGGGCGGCGCGAACTTCGAGCGGCGCGTGCCTTCCACGACTTGCTGTGGCAGTTCGCCGAACTTCTCCAGCGCCGCCCGCGCAGCAGCGTTCTTCGAGGCGAAGTCGTCGCGAGTGCAGCCCGAGTATCGGTACTGCTGGGCCAGTGAGAACAGGCTGCGAAGTGCGTGCGCGCCCTCGTTGAGCCAGCGCTCCAGTGTGCTGCGGTCGATGAGGGCGGTGTGGTGCGCGAGGATCAGCTTGCGGGCGATGTCGTCGTAGTCGGCCAGCAAATACACGGCGGCAAAGCCGAGTTGGGCATTGACGAACAGCGGCAGCTTGACGGGCTGCACGTTCAGGTTCTCGCCCAAGCTGAGAGCGGCGGGCACACCGGCCAGTGCCTGGTCCACCTGCTCGCGCAGCGATTGCAGTGTGGTCCTGGTCTGGTCGAGCTTGTCTTCGATGCGCAGCATCCACCAGTCCGAATACGGGTCGTCCTGCTCCGAGCCGCGCTTCATCTTGTTCATCACAGAGATGTAGCCGTTCAGGCCGACGATGCCCGGTCGCCCTTCGGCGGCGGCACGTCCGTGCCAGATGCGGGAAGCGTGGTGGGTATGCAGCGTCAGCGACATCGCGCTGCGCAAGGAGCCGAGATTCAGTTGCAGGGGGTCGTTGGTAGTTGCCATGGTGTCCGCTCGCTGTGGGAAAAGAGCCGTCAGGATCGGCACGCAGCGGAAGGCAGTCAGTCAACAAACCGAAATCAACCAGTCCCCGGTTGTCGTAGCGATGAGCAGTTCGCGAAGCGCCAGGGGATTCGGCTCACTTACATGCAGTTGCATGTCTATCCCCTGGGGATAGCTCCACTGAGCGCTATGAAGGCCTACAAGGCTTGCGTCAAGCGCGGAACCGCACAGAACGAGCCGTGATCTTTTCGCCGTCGGAGCTGAGCTGTATGACCCAGTTGTTCGACGAGTTGATGAAAACGTCGTGAAGCATCTCGCCGAATTTTTCCTTCGAGTAGGACATGTCCGAACCGATATCGGCCAAAGCCCCGGCCAGGTAGTCCGGCAAGCGGATCAACGGATCAAACCTGTGCTTTCCCGTTGGATTCGGAAGCTCGAACATGGTTTTGGGCAAATCGAGTATCAGGAGTCCCTCGGCCGTGTGCTCCAGGTCGGGCAGGCTCGACGACATGAGCATGAAGTAGAGGTAAGCCAGGTCGTAGACCACGGTCTCGTTGTGCTCTATCAATTTATCCCTGTCGGAGATCCAGCGAAGGTAGCCAGCACCCGTGGCCTGCGTCACGAGATAGAACATCGTTGCCGCGAATCCAGATGCCAGATGAATCTGTCGAGACAGCTTGGCATTCACCTGCTTGCGGGCCAGATCCTTCTCAAAGGTTCGGAGCCGCTGCAGGACTTCATCGAAGTAAGCCGGGTCCAAGGATGCGCTGGGAGGCGAGTTTCTCCGGAAGGTCTCGATCAACTCGCAGGCGTCCGGAATAAAGCTGGCCATGTGCTCTACCTTTAGGTAGTCGCGCAAAAGAGCTGCATCTCGGTCAATGACGAAGGACACGCTGAACGTGATCGGCTTCGGGCAGGTCAGATACTGCTTCAGTCCTAGTGGAATCTGCCTGACATTCTTGATGTCATTGGGGGCTGCAGCCGAGAGGTATGCAGAGATGTTGTCCGTAGTGTCGTGATTGGCGATGACCACGAAGGAGAAGACGTCGTTCTTCTTGCCTTCATCTCCGATGCAATAGTCCGAAACGATGGTCCACGGCATCCCGGCGGGATAGCCAGAGAACCACTGCTTCATCAGTTGCTGGATCGTCTTGGACGCCTTGATGAATACCGGCAGCAAATCCACCACGATTTTTCCTCCCCTCTTGATGCTCGCAATACGGATTTGCGACATAGCTATGGGCTGCGTTTCACAGCTTTCAGCCTATTGAAATAGCATTGTTGCAGACGTTGCTGGCCTTCCTTGGCGCTATCCCCTGGGGATAATCTCTGTTCTATGGCTTGCGAAACAACTCGCGCAGTCTGGCAATGTGCTGGCGGGCAACCTCGGGCGGCACTGGTTTACCCGGTGGTGGCGTGGGTGGGGCCGGCGGCCTTGATGGCCCCGCACTGGTTGCGGGCTTCAGCGCCGACGCAGGGTCGGACTTGGCCCATGCATTGAATTCGCCACGAATGGCCCGCTGGATGATGCCGAACAGGTATCCCGCTGGATTGCGAATGCCGTGGTTGGCGCACCGTGCGGCCCATTCGTCCAACACGGCCTGCCTCAGCGAAGCATCGACCTGCTGCAACGCCACCTTGGCACCTGTCTGTTGCTCTGACTTCAGATCCGTGAACCGCTTGGGCCATTGCAGATCGCCCAGCGCGCGCGCCTGCGCGGTAGTACGTACTTCATTCATACGACTACTACGTACTGTACGGGCCTGTTTCGGATTCCGAAGAGAGCCGTCTGGCGCGGGTTTCGACCCTGCTTCGGAATCCGAAGTGGGGTCATCACGATTCCGAAGAAAGCTTGAATCACCATCTTCGGAATCGTGAGTGGCACCCTCCTGTGAATAACTTTCGGGCGCCCCGATGCCCCGGCTGGCAAGGCGTTCGGCCAGGACTTGCAGCCTGGACGGCAGGGTGCGCCCGGCCAGCAAGGGGTCTTCACCAATTTCCCGGAGGGTGTGCAAGCCCACGACCTGCACGGCCTTGGCGGAATGGCCCAGCGCCTGGCTGACGAGCTGCAGGTAGTCCGGGTCGAGCTGCATCGCTTCAAAGGGCGTCAGCGGCTCGTCGTGCAAGACATAGAGGTTGCCGAGGATGCGGCCGGTCTTGGCGTCGCGGCGGCGCCGTACCAGGCTCAGCCAGCGGGTCAGGCGCAGTAGCGTCAGCGCCCGGGCCACGGTTTCATGCGAGGCTTGGCCGGCGCAGGGCATCGAGGCTAGCCAGGGCCGTAACTGCTCATAGGTCGGGAATGCCGTCACGCCGTCGTCGTTGAGCATTAGCCGGAACACCTGCCAGGCGTTGCGCTCCAGCGGCGTCAGCCGGCGATCGAGGAACAGTCGCCGCGGCACGGTCTCATGCCGGTTGCCACTGAAGAGGAACGCATCGCCGGACGCTGCTGGCGTTGCAGGTGACGGCGCAGGTATAGGCATGCGCGTGGGGGTGGGCGTGGGCGGGCTGGGCCTGGGCGCAAGGTCTTTCAGCGCCGCGTCGAACAGGTCCGCGAGTGCGACGGGGCCACGGCGTGGTGCGGTGTCGTCCATGGCCATGGCTCAGGCCAATCCTTGATCGACCCACGAATTGATCGCGGCCCAGACCACCGACAGTGGCAAATCCATGCCTTCGGCAAGATCCATGGTCGCGTCGAGGATTGAGGTCTCATCCTCCAGATCGACGTTTTTGCTGCTGGTGATGGCTTTCCAGCGCCGCCACAGCTCCGTGTCCTGGGTTTCGTCCAGAACGGGATGGCGACCCTTGCGCTTGGGCAGGCCCAGCACCTCACGGCGCAGGGCGACTTCCTGGTGGGTCAGGCCGTAGAAGCGGCTGACCATCTCGGTGCTGGCGCCCAGGCGCAGCATGCGATCGACGGTGGCGATCTCTTTTTCCACATCCTGGGCCTGCGCCAGCAAACGCCGCAGCACCTCACCATTTACCGTGACGGAGCACCACGAGACATTGGCGTTGGCCAGCACGCTCACCATGGCGGGGTGCTTGAGCGCATCCAGTTCGGTCTCGCTGAAGCCCATGGCCTTGCAGCGGCGCAGTTGCCCGTTGCGCAGGTCATAGAGCGCCTGGGCGATCACGGCTTGATTGAGCGGGTGGGGTGCGGACATGCGGGTCTCCTTCGCTCACGTCCCTGGGGCTGCGGCGCCGGATTCCAGATCCAGCAGGCGCCGCGCCAGGCGGAGCAATCGGAACAGCTTGACCAGTGCGGTATCGCTCAGGCGCTGAGCCGGATTGCCCTGGCCATGGAGCAGCGCCGGCAGCTCGGCGGCCAACTGCCCGCCGTCCACACCTGCCTCGGGGAAGACCTCGCCGGCCAGACACGCCAGCAGCGCAAACACCGCGCGGCCCTGCGGCGATGGCGTCCGGTCTTGGGCATGGCATACGAAGCCCACGCCGTCGGTGCGGTCCTCGATGCAGTCGCCCACACCGGCCTCGCCCGCGATCTCGCGCGCGAACTGGGCGATGTGGATGCGCAGACGGTCGGGCGTGTCGAGGCCAGGGTCGATATGCCAGATGTCGGAAATCGGATAGAGCCCGCCCGCCTGGACGGGGATGGACTGCAAGACATTCGCCGAGAAATCAGGCAGCGCATCCCCCAGCTCATCGGCGACCATCCGCTGAATGGACTGGAGCCGCTCGGTCGTTGGCGCCGGCGACACGACGTGCCCTTGCAGTCGATCACCAAATGCCGGGCTTCCTGCAGACGACTCGCCCGAATCCGAATCGTCCTCGCGTGGCTGGACGGCAGTCGCTGGCGCCGCGGTGGATGGCGTCGGTGCGGTTGGGGGACGTGCAATGGTTTCAGGCTCGGGCAGTGCAGGCGGCGCCGATGGCGGGGTGGGATCGCTGACCAGGGCGCGATGGCGACTCTCCGATTCGGTGAGATCGAGGGCCAGTACGTCATAGTCGATGCTCAGCAGTTCGGACATCTGGCCGATCAGCTCATCCTGCACGCGCTGCGGAGCGAACTCGTCGGCCTGCGTGTCGAACTGCGACAGCACCTCCTGAAAGAAGTCGTCGAAGTCCTGTACCAGGGTGCGGCCCTTGGCGTAGCGCTCCCAGGCGAACATGCAGGCTTTGCGCGTGACCGACAGGCGCTCCACCTGGTGGCGGCCGAGGCCCCCATAGAGCAAGGTGGGGATCGCGGGCAGTAGGTAGCGCACCGCGTCATTCATGCGGCTGATGTGCGACTGCTGAACGGGGAAGCCATCGGCCGCGAGGCGGCGGGCCAGTTCGGACTGGCTCAAGGCGGTGCTGCTTTCCTGCTCGTAGAACTCGCGCGCCTTCTCGACGCCGAGGGCGCGCTCGATGAAGGTGAGGCCGCCGCGCAGTTCGTTCTCGGCCAGGTGGCCGGTCAGCATGACCACTTCACCGCGGCGGGGCCACGGCCGGAACAGGCACGCTATGCGAAAGAACTGCTCGTCCTTGGTCTCCGACCACAGTTCGCGCAGGATCGCTAGCCGCGTGTTGCCGCCGTTGCGGATGATGTAGTAGTCCTCGCCGGGACGGCGGGTGATGGCCGGTGCCGCATCCAGGCCACGTTCGCGGATGGATGCCTTGATCTCGTCGTAAGCCGGGTTGCGCTTCTTGCGTGGGTCGTGGTCGTAGGGGCGCAGCTGGTCCAGCGTCACGACCATCGGTGTGTCGGCGATTGGATCGCTCAAGGCAGTGGCAGTGGGGCCGCTGCGCTCGAACCCGGCAGCGAGCAGCTTGCCGGCCATGTCCTGGGAGGTCATGTCAGCCATGGCGGCCTCCGCAGGCGTTGGATGCCATGGCTTCGCGTTCTGCACGGCGGATTTGGGCACGGGCGTTCAGCGCCGCCCGGTGGTCGCTGGCTGTCGAGCTGGTGTAAATCGCAGCGCAGCCGGCCTTGGTGAATTTGAGGTGTCCGCCCGGCGTACGCTTGACGTGCCAGCCTTCGCCCACGGCGAACTCGATCAGGGCGCGCAGCCGCTTGTGGCCCCGGGCCAGTTCATGTGCGTTCGCCATGGGGCCTCCCAGTATCAAGAGGGAGTGGCCCAATTGGGTGGGGCGGACGGCCCGACACCGCGGCAAATCGGTGGTGCCACTGCGGGAACAGTTCGCCCGCGAGGCCGCGCATGGTGTCGAGCGCGGCAGAGGCGACTCTGCCCGGCGGCTGGCGGTGTTCGACCCGATGCACCGGCATGCCGCGCGTCGCGGCGCGCGGGTAGGCCTCGATGGCCGGCACGTCGGTGGCCAGCACGCGGATGCCGGCGTGGTCCTGGAACAGATCGCGCAGGGCTTGCTGGATCAGCCGGGCGTTCGCGGACACTGGATGGACACGGTTGATGAGCAGGTGCAGCGGCGGCGGCTCGATGCCCAGGTGCCGGTACGGCGCAATGTCTTCGAGTAACTGCATGGTGCCGCGCCGAAGCTCTCGGGCCGCAAGGATCTCAGGCGTCACGGGCGACAGCGCGAGGCCGGAAGCCAGCACCGCCATCTCCAGCAGCACCGAGCGCGCGCCCTGGGTGTCGATCAGCACCAGGTCATAGAGCGGAGCCAGCACCGGCAGCAGATGCCGCAGCCGCAGGCGTCCATCCGGTGCGTGTAGCAGCATGGTGTTCAACTCGCCCCGGTGGTCGTTGGAGATCACCAGGTCTAGGCCCGCCACGATGGTGCGGGACACGAGCTGGCCGAGGTCGCGCTCGTTGAAGGCCAGCAACTCGTAGATGCCACCAGGCGCGCGGTGGGTCAGCTCGTAGTACGAGGACAAGGTGGGCTGCACGTCGAGATCGAGCAGCAACACGCGCAGCCCCGCGTCCGCGGCGAGCCCGCCCAGGTTGGCGGCCGTGGTCGTCTTGCCGACGCCGCCTTTCGTTGAAATGATGGATACGACCTGCATGGCGCTCTCCGTGTGAGGATGGGAAATCCGCGCGAGAACGGATCAGGTCCGGCTGTTGACGCGCTCGGCGATCCACTGGTCGATCTCGATAGAGTCCCAGCCCACGGCGCGCACGCCCAGGCGAAGCGCCTGCGGGAACTGGCGCTTTTTCATCAGGTTGTAGATGTGGGCGCGCTTGAAGCCGGACTTCGCTTCGACTTCATCCAGGCGCAGAATGCGACGCTCGCTCGGCGGCAGTACGGGGGATTGCGACATGGCGGTCACTCCTGAACGCTCAGTGGCGTTTGTTGGCGTGATCTCTATTCAATAGACATGGATGCCAAAAGACATTGCATATGCAATCTCCTGGATTGCACATACAAGCTGGAAGATTTCACTCGGATGCGCTACGGACGTTCTTCCTAGCGTTGGCGAACTTGCCATTCAAGGTTCGCTCCGTGATGCCCACGGCGCCACCGCAGTTGGCAAGCATTGCAGAGACGATGGCCTCCTGCGTTCTGAATCTGGAGTAAGGCACACCCGCAGGAGACTGGCCGAGCATCAGCGCCAGCATCGCGCCGATGATGTTCAGGTACGTGGTCTCTGCCCGGTGGCTGATTGCGCGCTGATTGGAAGCCAGCAGCACGGTTGATTGCTTCAGCAGGGTTTCGTGCTGCTCTCGCAGTTCGTGCATCTGATGCTGGGTATGGTCCAACGCTGCTTTGAGAGCCATTCGCTCCAAGAGGAGCGCCTCTCCTGTTTGTATGGAGATGAACGGGTGGGCCATGCGCTCGCCACGGCTGAAGAGAAAGGCGGGGCGATGCTCAGGATAGTGGGCGCGCATCCAGCGCTTGAGATCGACATGGCGGATGGTCAGGTCCGGCGAACTCACCAGCGCTGGGTCGTTGAGCGTGATCCCGTTCTTGCCGTAAGGAAGCTCAGCGTGGAGGATGCCGTCGTAGATGCGTTCCGAATACAGCCGACACTCATTCCATCGCGGGCAGTCCAGTGTCTGTGGCAGGCGCAGCGGCGATGTGATCGATGCGAGGATCATCGTCTTGAACCGCAACAGCCCGGCCCACCGTATGGCAGCTTCGATGGGGCGATAGAACACCTTTGATAATGGAGGTTCCTTGTGCATGGTCTCGTCTCCTTTCGGAAGCGCTACATCACCGGCTCCTTTTCTGCCCCATCAAGGGCTATTGTATTGATTGGCCTGTGGCGCATGCCTGAGACGACTCTCAGGAACATGGGGGAGGCGATCATGGCGTTCGCCACAGGTGGTCCTCTCTTGTCTGTTGTGCAAGAATTGACCGGTTGCCGGCGCATCGAGCCACGAGGAAGAAGCCCGCTCGATTGGCGCTCACGGTGCCAGCGTCACGGGGGCGGGCAAGCCCATCAAGACTGATTCGATATGGTCTGATATCCAGGCGGTTTCAGAAGACGCATGGTCCAGCTTTTTACGGATCAACGTCGATCTGAATGGAGAAGAAGCGGCACACGTCATGCTTGTTTCGACATCCTGATATATCGATAAAGCATTACCGCGCCGGCCGTCATTCGTCGCTGTTCCCTGCTTCTTATTCTTCGAATGTGGAGCGCACGGCCTGCACAACATGTTCTGCCCGTTGGGCCGCGCTAAGCTGAGAGTAGGTCTTTCTCAGCTTGCCCGATACCTGCTAGCCGTTTTCCTTGATAGAGTCGATGATGCGGTTCGCATCCTCAGCCTATGCCTGCAAGTAGGCGTCTAGCAGATCGGCAGTGACGTGAGGCAGGAGCGCTTCGACGGGAGAAAGTTTGTAGGTATAGGAGACGGGAGCTGGGCCATGCAGAGCGAACCCTGAAGCACGCATTCCTGCCCAGAACAAAGCGAGGTTCTTGTCCCCTGTACACAGCATGATCTGCTCTTGCGGAAATAGAGCAAAGAAATTGATCAGCAGCTCCAGCGCCCTCAGATCGGCCAGCGCGTTGTAGGCGTCCTGTTCGGAATACTGTGCGGAAGGCTTGACCAGACGCTTGGCGGGGCCTGCGCCGTTTTCAACGCAGACAATGCTCAGGGCAGCAAGCACCGCCAGCGTATTTCGCTGCAAGCCGCAGCGCTGGGCAGCTTCAAGAACCTGGTTCCACATCTCGGGGCGTCGGGCTGCGCTGATGGGCGACTGCAGTGCAGGGGCCACCTGACACAAGAATTGGACTTTGCGCTCCATGCTCTCGCGCATTTCCTCCAGGAGTCCGGTCAAGCCAGCGACTGCCGAGTCGGGGGTGAGTTGGGCTTGCGGAAGCGCCGAGCGGATTTTTCTGCAGGCTTCAGCCCATTGGTCCTCGACCTCTTGCGGCGTGGGAATCTGCCGCTTGTTGCCTTCCAGAGCGAACAGGCCGGGATTGATCCGCACGGGCTTGTCTTGGAAGAGGTCGAGAAAATCGTCCCCGCCGCGGACCTTCCGTCCATCTTTGTAGCGTGACGCAAGCTCGCTGATGGTGCAGCGATCGGGCATGACAAGCATGTTCGACCGCAAAGCCAGGCCGGATGGCAGCCAGCCGCCGCGAACGAGGCCGATGGCCTTGTTCGAGTATTGGCTCTCCAGCGTTGTGCGAAGATTTGCGGCTGCCTCTACCGACAGTTCCGGAATGCTGCTCTCGACGATGCGTGCATGGGACCAGTTCAGTGGAATGTTGACAGGGCCATTGAGCTTCATCCCGTCAAGGTCCGAGTACCGCAGCGGCTGTAGATCCACGCCGTCAAATGAGGCCGTTCGGCCCGTGGGCACGCCTTCAGCGTCTTGCTCTTTGAAGATCCAGACCCCTGCTGTCTGGGGTACTTGCTGATTGGTCATAGTCACTGCTCGATCAAGGGGGGGGAAGTCCTGGAGCCTGCAGGCCGACTGAACTCTGCGTAGAGGGCTTCTGCCAGCTCCTAGCCATCAATGAAGCCAGCCTCTTCGGATGTCAGGCAGATCGCCAAGACTTTGATACCTCCATTGTCCAGGTGCTGCTGGATGCCTGCGTGGTGATATCCATGGTGTAGCCGGGCCGAGTCCGCCATGTTGTACGCACGGAGCGACGGGTAGCTGCTCCTGGACCTTGATGGAAGTCTTTGGACGAACTTTGTTGTCGAGGGCAAAAAACAAGGCTATAATCAAGTTCTTCGCTGCTCACCACAGGGAAGGAAGTGATTGGGAAACAACGACTTAGCGCTCAGGTGTTTGTCTGTTTTCCCGCTCCAGGTTAATGGCATCCGGTGATATGACGAAGTATGTGCAAGTCATCGGAACGGCAGCAAAGCTGCCACAGCAGTAAAAGTTGTACGCGGGAGTAGCTCAGTTGGTAGAGCGCAACCTTGCCAAGGTTGAGGTCGCGAGTTCGAGACTCGTCTCCCGCTCCAAATTTTGATCCACAGACTTCTACTGGGGTCTGTAGGTCATTGAAAAAAGGAGCTTCGGCTCCTTTTTTCATTCCAGCGAGTGCCACGGAAATCCACCCACAGCTACCGTTTTTGAGTGACCAAATAAGGCACAAGAATACGGGTGGGTCGGCTACCGGATAGTTGCTGGGGCTGAGCGGGGACCATGACGAGCATAGGGCCTAAGTCATTACTTAGGAGTCTCGAAATGGCGCTCTCTGATCTGACCGTCCGGCAGGCGAAGACCACCGGAAAACGCTACACCCTCTCCGACAACGACTGCCTGGGCCTGATGGTCTCAGCCGCAGGCGGCAAGTCATGGCAATTCCGCTACTACTGGCTGGGCAAGCAAAAGCGCCTGTGCCTGGGCGGCTATCCTGCTCTCAGCCTGCGCGAGGCCCGGATCGAGCGAGACAAGGCCCAGGCCCTGCTCGCCAGGGGGATCGATCCTCAGGTCGAGCGCGACCAGAAACGGCACGCGGCCAAGCTGGCGGGCGAATACACCTTCAAGACCGTCTTCGATGCCTGGGTCGAGCATCGCCGCAAGGAACTCAAGGAAGGCCGTCAAAGCACGCTGTCGCAGATCCTGCGCATCTTCAACAAGGACGTGTTGCCCACCCTGGGAAGAATGTCGATCTACGACATTCGCCGCCCCCAACTCCTGGGCGTCTTGGCGGCGATCGAGAAACGCAAGGCGTTCACCACCGCCGAGAAGGTCCGCACCTGGTTCAACCAGTTGTTCCGCTATGCCCTGGTCATTGCCGAGGGGTTGGAAGTCAACCCGGCCGCCGACCTGGACGTGGTGGCAGAGCCCAAGCCCCCCGTAGCCCACAATCCCTACCTGCACCTGCCCGAGATGCCCGAGTTCCTCCAGAAGCTCCGGCTCTACAACCCCCGTGGCTGGCAGACCCAGCTTGGCGTCCGGCTGCTGTTCCTGACCGGGGTGCGCACCGGCGAACTGCGATTGGCCGAACCCGAACAGTTCGACCTCGACAGGGGCTTGTGGATCATCCCACCGCAGATCGTCAAGCAGCTCCAGGATGAAATGCGCAAGGCAGGGAAGCGGCCGCAGGATGTGCCCCCCTATATCGTGCCGCTATCCCTGCAGGCCATCGAGATCGTGCGCTATCTCCTGGGGGTGATGCGGCCGGCGCAGAAGTACTTGCTGTCACACCGCAGCGAACTCAAGAAGCGCATCAGCGAGAACACCCTCAACAAGGCCGTGCAGCTCATGGGCTATGAGGGGCGCCTGACCGGCCACGGCATCCGCGGCACTATCTCGACGGCGCTCAACGAGATTGGCTACCCGAAGATTTGGGTGGACGCGCAGCTTTCCCATTCCTGCGTATTTCGGGGCGCGTGATCAGCGATTTCGGGGGAACGTGATCACCTGTTTCGGCGGGAAGCTGATCGCTGGTTTCGGCGGAACGTGATCACTT
>NZ_JWMB01000077.1:0-8345 GCF_000812445.1 Cupriavidus sp. SHE
TCGATCCGGTTGCGGTGCGCGGTGGCCACGGCCGCCTTCAGGAACGCCGTGTTGACGATCTGGAAGTAAGTGGTGGGCCCCTGCTGCGGATCGCTGAGAATCTGGTTCACCATTTCGTAATCGCCGGCATAGCCGAGCGGCTTGGTGAACGTGCGAAAGACGAACGGCGCCCGCAGTAGTAGCGGGTGCAGGGCGGCCTGCGCATAGGTGCGGTGGACCGGCGCCAGATCGGGGTCGACGCGCTGCGCCTCGTCCTCGAGCCGATCGAGGTAGACCTTCACCTTGCCGATCAGCGGGGTGGCCAGTTCGTAGAACACGTCCTCGCGCAGGCGTCCGTCCCGTTTCGGCAGCGACTCGCTCAAGTCGACCTGCTCGACCCATCGGGAGACTTCCGAGAGGTACGCGCGCATCTCGTTGACCACAATCTGGTAGTCGCGCCGGATATTGAAACGTGCGTCCCAATCCTGCACGAACAACTCGGCCTCGCGTGCCACGGACTTGGGCGCGTCGTTGACGTCGGTGAGCTCGCGCCACTCGTCGATCAGCGTCAGGGACACGATGGCGGTCAGGCCGGTCACCAGGCTCATGACCACGGCCTTGCCCAGGTACGCATTCTTCGCGCCCATGCGCACGCTCAGTTCGCTCAATACCTCGCTGATCTGAACAATGGCGTAAGGATTGTAGATCTCCATCACCAGCGATCTACGCTGGAGATTGATGATCGTGCCCCGCACCTGCTCGCCCTGAGCGTTGCGGAAACTAACTATGGGGTCGATTTGCGTTTCGGAATACAAAGTATTGCACCAGGAGGATCCAGGAAGCTCAAATCACAGCCGCTATATGTTCCGCTACGGCACCAGTGGGGCGATCAATATGCAGGTTTCATATTCTGGGGAGGAGGGATTCAAACGGCGGACCATTCGATTCGAATGCTGTCGAACGGCCCATCTTCGCCTGTGGGCGGACTCTGGCCGGGTGCTGTTCAAGCATCCACGCTGGGTAAGAACGGCCATTAGACAATCGAGTTTCGACGAGAGCTGCAGGACCATTCCCAATCTATTGCGGGATTTCTCTGAATTGACGTGCACCGCTACAATGCCGGCTACCCACTCTCCATGAACGATCATGCTCAAGCGCACTGCGTTGGCCATTCTTGGCTCAGCGCTCATCACGTCCACTGCCGTAGCCGCTGATATCCAGGGCGCGGGCTCGACGGCGGCCGCGCCGGTCTATCGCGTCTGGTCGACCGGCTATGCCGCGGCCACTGGCACCCGGCTCAATTACGCGGCGGTTGGATCGGGCGAAGGTATTCGTCGTATCCGGGAAGGGCAGGTCGATTTCGGCGCGTCGGATGTGCCGCTGTCTCCCCAGGAAGCAAGCAAGTCCGGGCTGGTCTGCGTGCCGACCGTCGTTACCGCTGCTGTTCCGGTGATCAACCTGCCTTCCGTCCCCAAGGGCCAGTTGAAGCTGACCGGCGATTTGCTGGCGAAGATTTTCCTGGGCAAGGTCGATAGCTGGGATGCGCCGGAGATCCGTGCCGTGAATCCGGGTCTCGCCCTGCCGAACCTGAAGATCCACCCCGTGGTGCGTGCCGACGGTTCGGGCACCACCTATCACTTCAGCGCCTATCTGAGCGAGGTGAGTGCCGATTGGAAGTCGACATATGGCACCAAGTCCGCGTTCTCATGGCCGGCCGGCTACACCGGCGCCAAAGGCAGTGGCGAGGTCGTGAAGGCGGTCCAGAGCAACCGTGGCGCCATTGGCTACGTTGACTACAACTACGTGCTGGATGAAGGTCTGAATCCGGTGCAGTTGCGCAATGCGGATGGCAACTTCGTCAGCGCCACGGTGGGCGGATTCCGCGATGCGGTGGTGCACAGCAACTGGAACCGGAAGGGCGATTTCACGGCCAGCCTGGTCAATCAGGCCGGCGCCGACGCATGGCCGATCACCATGGGGACGTTCGTCGTCGTGCCGGCCGTCAGCCGCGCCGGTGAGCGCACGCTAGAGGCCATGAAGTTCGTCACCTGGGGCTATCTCCACGGCGACCAGCTCGCCCGCGAAGCGAAGTTCGTGCCGCTGCCCGGACAGGTGCAGGCGAACGCGTATCGGGAACTGGCGCGCGTGACGGATGCCAGCGGCAAGGCCATCGGCCTGCAAAGCATGGCATCGCCCGCAGGCAAGGCTCAGTAATGTCTCGCAATGGGGTGCCCGGGCCGGATGGCAGGGCGTCCCCGCTGCTTCAATCCACGATGAACAACGTGGCACCCGTCGTGGTACGGGACTGATGGGCCTCGGCGTCGTCGCCGACCTGATAGCTCATGCCCGGTCGCAGCGTGAATTGGCGGCCGTCTTCGAGCGTCGTTTCCAGTTCGCCCTGCAGGCAGAACAGGACATGCCCCTTCTTGCACCAGTGGTCCGCCAGGTATCCCGGCGAGTATTCGACCATGCGCACACGCACCCGGCGGTCGCCGTCGCCGAAATACTGCGTGCGCCAGTAAGCTGCTCCGGTTTCTCCCTTGTGCTCGGTGCGTTCAATCTGCGACCAGTCGGTCGTGCCGAAGGGAAAGGCGTCCATCTTCATGCTAAGTTTCCAGGGGCGATTGAAGGCCGGAATTCTACACCTGCCGGCTTTCAGGCTTTCCCCGTATCGACTATGACCCGTACGTTTTGCACCATCCACTTCGCGCGCATCCGCTGCGCGTTCCGCTGCCTGGCCGTCACTGGTCTTCTGATTTTCGGCAACGCGCATGCCACCGACATCGACTGCGATCCGTCCGTCGTGCCTGCCCGGCCGGTGCCGGCGCATCGCATGATCTGCGAGTCCGCGCTGTTCTCGATGGGCTACCAGCGCATCTTTGCTGACCAGCAGCGGCAGCTCAAGACTGGATCCATCACCGAGCAGGAAATCGCAGCGTTCCGCAAGAAGCGGGACGCCTGTGATTCGGCGGCGTGCCTGGATGCTGTTTTACGGGAGTGGAAGGCGTTCGCCGCCCAGGCTGCCACCCGTCACAAGCCATAACGAAAGTCCCCCCAAGATCGAACATCGGCCGGATGGCCGGTTCCTTTACCGTACCTTGGTGGGGGACATGGCTCGGGGTCCGGGGCAGTTTGACCCTAATCAAGGTTTCGCAGCCCTCCCGTCGCTACGCTGCCGGCATTTTCATGCAAGGCAGAAGAGTTTTCGGGGAGAAAAATGCCACAACACACGCTGGATCTTGAGATCGATCACCTGATATCGAGATCCATCCTGGAGTGCGGCCCGCGCACCAGTGTCAGCGAAGTTGTCGCGATGATGGCGCAGCGCAGTTGCAGCTCGATCGTCGTGGTGGACCAGGGGCAGGTCGTTGGCATCTGGACCGAGCGGGACGCGCTGGCGCTCGGCGAGATGGGTGATGCGCTGTCGCGCCCCATCGCCGATTTGATGAGTTATCCCGTACTGGCGCTGGACTGCCGCACCAGGCTCGGCGATGCCGCGCTGTACTTCAAGAGCAAGGGCATCCGCCATTGCCTGGTGGTGGATGACAGTGGGCGTCCGCTCGGCATGTTGTCGCAGACCGACCTCGTCATGAACCAGGGCGCCGAGTATTTCCTGCGCCTTCGCCCGATTCACTCGGTCAAGGTTCCGCCTCCGGTCATCGTCGACCCGGAAGAGAAACTGGCTGCGGTCATGCGTGTCATGCGCTCGGGCGGACTGAGCGCCGTGGTTGTCCGCTTTCCCGGCGACGAGTACGGCATCCTGACGGAGCGCGACGTCGTGCGGCTGGCCGCCGCCAACGCGCTCGGCGGCATCGTGTCGGATCATGCCAGTCGTCGCCTGCATTCGCTGGCGCATTCCAACAGCTTGTATTCGGCCCGGAAGTTCCTTTCGGACAACCGTCTGCGCCACGTTGGCGTGCTCGACGCTCAAGGCGAGCTGACTGGTCTGCTGAGCCTGTCGGACATCCTGTGCGGTATCGAACACGAGTATGTGCATGAACTGCGCACGGCGCTACACGAGCGCGACGAGGCACTGCGTCGATCCAACTACCATCTGCGGCTGGCCGATCGCGTATTCGAATCGACGCTCGACGGCGTGATGGTGACCGATCTGAACGGCGTGATCGAGCAGGTGAACCCGGCCTTCACGCAACTGACCGGCTACACGCTCGACGAGGTCATCGGCCGGACACCGCGGATGCTGAGTTCGGGACGCCAGGGACCATCCTTTTACCAGGAAATGTGGAGCCAGTTGCGCGCGCAAGGTCACTGGAAGGGCGAGATCTGGAATCGCCGAAAGAACGGCGAGCTGTACCTCGAGCATCTGTCCGTCTCCAGCATCTGCAATCAGGCCGGCGAATGCACGCATTACGCGGCGATCTTCTCGGACATCACGCATCGCCGTATCGCGGAAGAGCGCCTGAACCATCTGGCCATGCACGATCCGCTGACGGACCTGCCGAACCGCACGCTGTTCAGCGAGCGGCTCAAGCAGGCCATCATTCGCGCCCGGCGCGCGTCCAGACGGGTGGCCGTGTTGTTCCTCGATCTCGATCGCTTCAAGATGATCAACGATACGATGGGGCACGGCACCGGAGACGACGCGCTCAGGGTCATTGCCATGCGACTCAAGCATGCCGTGCGCGAGAGCGACACGGTGGCCCGGCTCGGCGGGGACGAGTTCACGATCGTTGTCGAGGAGATCGAGGACATCCGTCATGTCGCGCATATCGCGCAGGTGCTGCTGGACGTGGTTGGTCAGCCGATCGATGCGGCTGGGCGCAGCGTGTTCGTGACGCCGAGCATCGGTATCAGCATATATCCGGACGACGGCACGGATCAGCAGCAACTGTTGATGCAGGCTGACCGCGCCATGTACGAAGCCAAGCAGGAAGGCAAGAACACGTTCCGCTTCTTCGCCACGCAGATGACATCGTCCGCGATGGAAAGCATGGCGCTTGAGTGCGAGCTGCGTCGCGCGCTGACGCGCCGCGAGTTCCGCCTCCACTATCAACCGATCTATGACCTGGGCTCGGGAAGGATCGTCAGCGTCGAAGCACTGCTGCGCTGGCAGCACCCGACGCGCGGGCTGCTGTCGCCCGGTGCGTTCATCGATGTGGCCGAGGAATCAGCCCTGATCGTGCCGATTGGCGCCTGGGTGTTGCGCGAGGCGTGCCGGCAGGGCGCGGCCTGGCTCCGGTCGGGCTTCGAATTCGGTCGCATGTCGGTCAACGTGTCCGCCCGGCAGATCCGCCACGAGCATTTCCTGCATGACGTCTCCGATGTGCTGAGCGACGCCGGCATGCAGCCGGAGCATCTGCAGCTTGAACTGGTGGAGAGCATGGCCATGACCGGAAACGGCGTCACCGAGCTGGTGCTCGGCGAACTGGCGCGCCGCGGTGTCGGTCTGGCCATCGACGACTTCGGAACGGGCTATTCCTCGTTTACCTATCTGCAGACGCTGCCGGTCAATACCGTCAAGGTGGATCGCTCCTTCCTGACCGCTGTGATCGAGCGGGAGCGCGACGGCGCGATTCTTCGCGCGATCGTTGCCATGGCGCGGGCGCTTGGCCTGACCGTGGTGGCCGAGGGCGTGGAGAACATCGCCCAACTGCAGTTTCTGCGCGAGATCGGTTGCGACCGCGCGCAGGGTTTTCTGCTTGCCAGGCCCGGACCGGCTGAGGCCCTGACCGCCCTGGGCAATGCCGCGCATCCGTTGATCGCCTCGGGTGCCTGACTTGCAGCGCCGCCACGTCGCCACGTCGCCACATCGCCCGTCGATCTGCCGGGGACGCACGCACTGACGGTACCTACTAAGGTGGGGGACCGGTCGGGCAGCACCGGTCCCATTCGTTGTTTCATGGCATGATTGAGCGATCAAGGTCTCCGACTTATCTGCCATGACAGCGGCCCTACTCGTCATCGATGTCCAGCAAGGCCTGTGCGAAGGCGATGAGGCCCCGCTCGCTCACCGCGACATCATTGACCGCATCAACGATGTTGCCGGCAAGGCACGCACCGCGCGCGTGCCCGTTATATTCATCCAGCATGAATCGGCGGACGACTACCTGCCGTATGGCTCCGCGCGCTGGCAGCTCGCGGATGGGCTGACCGTGCTGGATAGCGACCTGCGCATCCGCAAGACCACGCCGGACTCTTTCTTCGGGACGACACTCGAGGCGACGCTGAAGGAGCACGGGGTGACGCACCTGGTCATCTGCGGCATGCATACGGAATACTGCGTCGATACCACCACGCGGCGTGCGCTGGCGCTGGGCTATCCCGTGAGGCTGATCGAAGATGGTCACACCACTGTTTCGAATGCGGCCTTGTCTGCAGGGCAGATCATTCACCATCACAACCTCACGCTGACGGGTATCAGCAGTTTCGGCCCGCGCGTACGAGCGGTGCCGGCGGCGGACATCACGTTCTGATTCGTCAGAGCCATTGTCAGCCGCTCTCACAGAAGCCCTCGCGCCCCCGTGTCGTTCTGCAACCAACTATCCCTGATCAACCCAGCGGTCTCGCTGATCTTCGCTGGCTGCTTCCTCGTGGTCTGGCGGCAGCTCCGCAGCCAGCATCTGCTGGCGTTCGGGGTGTCCTTTGCGCTCTATGCCGTGGCGGTGGCCATTCAGGTCCTGTCTCCGCCGAGCGATGCCGTCTGGACGACGCTCGTCGCCGCGCCGTTCTACATCGGCAGCACGATGCTGATCGCGTGCGGATTGCTGTGGCGCGCCCATGTCAAATCCACCGTCGCACTGGCCGCCTGTTCGGGGGTGGCCATTGTCGAGTTCTCGCTGCTTGCCTACTTCCATTTCGCGGTGCCTGACCTGACGGCGCGGATATACGTACACAACATTGGCGCCGCGCTGATCTTCGGCATTGCCCTGGCTCAGCTTGGCGGCTTGCGGCGGGGCAGCGTGGCGGATAGGGCGATCTACTGGGTGTTCGTCGCCTTTACGGTGAACCTCGGCCTGCGGTTGCTGCTGAGCACGAGCGCGCCCCCGAACGCCGACGAATGCGGCAGGGCGTTTTCGACCTATTGGACGTATTTCCAGGTAGGCCAGACGCTCTTTAACGTCTTCTTCAGCCTGGTGCTGCTGGGCTCCGAGATTCACGCGCTGATCGAACGGATCCAGCACGAGCGGGATACGGATGCGCTGACGCGGCTTCACAACCGGAGAAGCTTCGAGGAAATCGCGCGCGAGACGCTTTCGCGGGCCAATGGCGGGGTGCCCGGCCTGATCCTGGTGGACCTTGATTTCTTCAAGCTCATCAACGACAACCACGGTCACGCCAGTGGCGACGCGATACTCGTCGAGTTCGCGCGGATCGTCAGGCGCGTGGTGGGCGCGCGGGGGATTGCCGGCCGGCTTGGGGGCGAGGAGTTCGCGGTGCTATTGCCGCGGACGACCGGGGAAGAAGCGATCCATATCGCCGAAGAGATCCGGGCGACGCTTGAGCGCGCGCGATTCGAGACGCTGCCGGATAGCCCGCGTGTGACGGCCAGCTTTGGTGTGGCGGTGTGGCAACCGCTGGAATCGCTCGATGCGCTGATGTCACGTGCCGACGGGCTGCTCTATACCGCAAAGCGCAGCGGTCGCAATCGCGTGCACCACGCGCACGAACAGACGCCGATGCAGGAAGTGGGCAGCGAACGGCTGCCCTGATACCGGTGCGCGGCGGCGGCGCGCTCAGCCGAACTTGCGCAGCGCGTCCAGCGCGAGTCCCGAACCGATACCGCCGAACAGGTCGCCTTCCACGCGGCGCGCGCCCGGCAGCAATTGCGCGAGTTGCTCGCGTAGCAGCGGCACGCTGCTGGAGCCCCCCGTGAACAGGATCGTGTCGACGGCCTCGGCCTTGACGCCAGCCGTATTGAGCATGCCGTGCACCGTCGTGGCGGTCTTGTCGACCAGTTTGGCGATGGACTCGTCGAAGGTCTCGCGGGTGATGGCGAGCGTGGTGTCGGGCGCGATACGGGCCAAGTCGACCACGGTCTGCGCTTCCGCGGACAGCGCGATCTTGGCGGCTTCCACCTGGATTGCCAGCCAGTGGCCCGCGCGCTCGCGGATCAGCCGGATCAGGCGATCAAGCTTCGCGGTATCGGCGGCATCGCGATAGTTGTCCATCACGATTGACCAGGCCTTGCGTGTGTAAACCAGGTTGATGGTGTGCCAGCTCGCCAGGTCGAAGTACTGGCCCGAAGGCATGGCCTTGCCGTTGCGAAGCTGACTGCCCAGTCCCAGCATCGGCATCACACTGGCGAGGCTCAGGGCGCGGTCGAAATCGGTCCCGCCGATATGCACGCCGCCATTGGCGAGGATGTCGTCGCGGCGGTCGATGTGGCGGGGGGGGCCCCGGGGGAG
>NZ_JWMB01000078.1:0-20450 GCF_000812445.1 Cupriavidus sp. SHE
CCTTGCCCCGCCATCAGGCGCCAGTTGACAGCCGGGGGCCGCACTGCAAATACTGCCGGCACGCAGCGCCTCAGCCCCGATACCCCCGAGACGGTGCAGGCAGTTCGAATCGTCGCAGTTCATTTCCCCTACTCATTGCCCAACAGGGCCCAATCAGGGACGACCATGATCAGACGCCGCCTTATCATTGCCGCCGCAGCCGCGACTGCGCTCGCCGCCTGCGCCTCAGGTATTTCGAACGCCCCCGCCCCGGCGCCGCAGCCGGCCACCACCGGCAGCCATGCCGCTGGCAAGACCGAAGTGCTCTGGCTCGGCCAGGCCGCCACGCGCATCACCACGCCCGGCGGCAAGGTCATCGTCATCGACCCCTGGCTGACCGCCAATCCGAAGACGCCGCCCGCGTTCAAGCAACTCTCCGCGCTGGGCAAGGTCGACATGATCCTGCTCACCCACGCCCACGGCGACCATCTCGGGGATGCGCCGGCAATCGCCACGACGCAGCATGTGCCGATCTGGAATGGCGGCGGCATGGGCCCGCAACTGGTCAGCCTTGGTCTGGTGACCTCGGATCTGGTGCAACCCTTTGGCAAGAGCGGCACTGTCATGCCATTCGGACCTAACGGTCCGAAGATCACCGCCGTCCATGCCGAGCATTCGTCCGAACTGGTCTGGAAGAATCCGGCCACGAATAAGACCGAAAGCCACTACGGCGGCGAGCCGGTCGGCTACATCATCGAGATGGAGAATGGCTTCAAGATCTGGCACATGGGCGATACCGGACTGTTCAGCGACATGAAGCTGATCGCCGAGCGCTACAAGCCAGACCTGGTCATGATCCCGATCGGCGGGCATTACACAATGGGCCCGCAGGACGCGGCGATTGCCGTGCGCGATTTCATCAAGCCGAGGTATGCCATTCCGATGCACTACGGCACGTCGCCGATGCTGCGCGGCACGCCTGACGAGTTCAAGGCCGCGCTCGGGGCCGGGGCCACCACGGCGGTAATCGTGCCCGATCCCGGCCAGCAGGTCGCGTTCTGAGGAGCAATGCCGCAGTCCGCGGCATCGCTCCCGCCTTCAGGTCGAGGAATCATGACAGCACAAGCCCAGGACACACCGCGCCCCGCGCGCACGCAAACGCTGCCAAGTCGTCACGACTTCGCAACGACGGTGGCGCGCCTCAAGGACGCGCTTGCTTCGCGCGGGCTCACTCTGTTCGCGGATATTGATCAGAGCGCCGCCGCAGAACATGCCGGCACATCGCTCAGACCGACGCGGCTGTTTCTCTTCGGCAATCCGAAGGGCGGCACGCCGGCGATGCAGGCCAACCCCCATGCCGCGCTAGAGCTGCCGTTACGAGCGGTGGTCTGGGAAGACGACCGTGGCGCCACGCATATCGATTATCTGGATACCGCAGGTGTCCTCAGCCGCGAGTACGGCTTGCAGCCGGCCCTCGTGGCACCGTTAGCCACGGTACGCGCGTTGCTCGAAGGCGTGGCTGACAACGCGTAACACCTGCCACCGCGAGGCGGAGGTCACGCCACTCGCGGAATAACTGAGCGTGTGTTGCAGCCCGGCGATACCAAAGAGGCACCTGTTGAGGCACCTACTGCGGCACGCTGGGCATCGCAGGCTTCTCACTGCCCTGCACTGCCGCGCCCGCTTCGGCCTCGTGCCTTGCCTCCATCGCCTCAAGCTTGCGCAGCGATTGCTGCAGCGAGTTGGGGTAGTTCTCGTCGTTGATATCGAAGCCTACCGACTTCAGCGCCAGCAACTCACGAAGAATGCTCGCGCGAGTGACGGGCGGCGTAGCGGTTCCCGTCGTCGTTTGCGCACGGGCATAGCCGCAGACGGCGATCATCGGCAGGACGATGGCGCATGCACGGCACATTGTGGCGAAAGATCTGGATTCCATAGCGCACTCCTGATCCTGGAGTTGGGGTCGAACAGGGGTACTCGCGTACTCGACGGCCCAAGAGAAAAGAGCATAGGCGTCCGCGAAGCGGCATGCCGGGTCGACCCGGCCTATCCGCGGACAGTTTCTTGATAGACCATTTTGCGGGCAAGTCCACCGGAAGCGTCGTCCACACCAGATATGCCAATCTGACCGTGCGCCTGGCATCCGCACATGGCAGTCGTGGGCGCAGGCGACGGTACATTGCGTACCCTGCGGACACGAGAGGCAATCGATTCGAGGATTCAATGCGCAGGATCGGAAGCTTCCCGAAATCGGCACAGGGCGACTGATGTTTAATCAGGCTGTCCATGCAGCGCGAACATGCGGCATGGACAGGCACGGCGACAGGCGGGAGGGCAACCACCGCACTCCTTCGCTACGTCCTCGATAGAGAGGCAAGCATGCGGGAGAATCTGTTACCGGCCGTGAGCGGCCATTGCCACCAAGGGCAGGTTGATGCGATGGCGGACTGATCCTCTGTGGGGCAGATCGAGAACCCCACCACTCTGGCAGCCTGGAAAGACAGGCACCTCACTCGTCACCTGCCCTGCCTTCCCGTTCGCAAATCTCATCGACGTGCGGCTCAGGTAATGACGGTTGCGCTCGCGTCGCACACCATGCACGGTGGATCGGCTGCGGCATAGGCCGCGGACGGCACCAACAGCGCCGAGCAAAGCACGGCGACCATGCCCAGGGCGACAAGTGTGTGGGATGTCCGAAGGGGTTCGGACGCGCGGCGCGTCGCGCTATCGTCCGAGAATCTTGCTGGTTTGACTGACATGATCAAGCTCCGAAGGTAGTCCTATTTGCCTGAACCGGCAGCGATGCGCCACCCGTTCCCTGCCTTCGTTATAGGCCACCACGACTACGCGCAGCCATCCGAAATTTCCCAAAATACAGTTGGAAATTCCCGCCGTGGAATCACCGAGCGGTGTGGCGCTTGAGACGCTGGTGAGAAAATTCGGAGCCGTCGTTCCGCCGAATGGGCAACATCCGAGGGACGTGACTTCACTGGGCAATCACAATGAGGAATAACGGTCGACGATCCACGCATCGGTCACTGCGTGACACCTCCCGGAGTTCCAACCATGCATCCCGAACTTCAAGACGAAATCCTGCAACTCAGGGCCAGGAGCGCGCGCTTTGCCTGCCTGTCGTATCGGCTCAGCGACCTTGAGGATGTGCTTCGCTTCATCAAGTCCGGTCTCCTGAAAGCGACGCCGGCAGCCATTGCGCAGTACCGGACAGAGCGCCTTCAACTCATCAGCCAGATCCAGGCAATGCTGCTTGCGTCCAGGACCGCCTGACGACATTTCGGAGCAGCCACGGCCGCGCTATCGCTGGCGCGCCATGCAAAACGCCGCGAAACCCCCAAAGGATCTCGCGGCGCCCATCAGGCAGGACCTGCTTCGTCCCACCACACAGTCTGATTACCAGTTCGCGTCCGAAGCCGGTGGCCCAAGCTGCGCACTCTTCTTCACCACTTTCCGGCCCCCTTTGGCGGCAACGGAACTGGCCCCGGCTGGCTCATTACGCGATACCGCTTCGGCCCGCAACTGAAGCTCGCCAGGTTTCACTTCGTCAAGGTTGATCTTGACCGACTCCAGGTGACCGTACGACATCGAAGCCGTCACCCGGTCCACCACCACCGCGCAACACTCCTGCTCGGTGAAGCCCAGCGAACGACCGGTCTGCGGATCGGTCAGTTCCTTGCCGAGACGCACCACCTGATAGGTCGCACCCTGGCGCACCGATTGCCCCCCCTGGCTCAACACCACGTTGTAGCCATCGCGCGAGGCGATACTGACCGGGTAGAGCCGGACCAGAATGTCTGCCACCACCTTCCGGACCATGCCCGATTCCATCGCATCGACGCGGTCACCTGATTGCTCGGCGGCACCGCCATCCACGGTATTGCTGAACAGCACTTCACGCGTGGTGACGTTCACGAACTTCTGCGACACGGACCAGCGACCGGCACGACCAGCCTGATCCGCGTCGGCGGGCCGTCCCGTTTCGAAGGCATTGACGCTGCCAAACCAGATCAAATCAGCGCCCAGGCCTTGCCCGATCTTCGCAAACTGGTCGTTCGAAACCTCCCCGCTGGCAATTCGCTCGATCTCGCCATACAACTCGGGCGCATCGCCGCGCTCGAGCACCGTGAAGCGCCCGCTTTGGGTCAGGGCATCGGTGATGCGCTGACGGAGTTCGGCGGCGATCCGCTCGGCGTTGTTGCCGCCCACGCGTCCGATCCGCAGCGGCGCGATGGCAATCCGTAGCTTGCCGGTGTCCGCTGGCGCCTTGAACTTGGCCACGTCGGCTTCGATCGACGCCTTGTAAACCCGCTCCATCAGCCCCGGCGCATCCAGACTGACCACCTTGAAATTGGTCACCGCGCCACGCGTAGTCTGGCTGACCAGCTCCGCAAAGCCCGCCGAGGACAGCGTGATCGTATCGCGACCCACCGCCGCGCCAAGCGCGGTCTTGAACTGGGTGCTGGACAGGTCGATGGTCGTCCCGGTGACCTGCATGATGGCCTGCCGCAGCGCCTGATCCACGGCCTCCGCCGCTGACGCGCCCACACCCGAAGCGGAGACGTGGACCCGCTCCACAGCGCCGACATCGGGCTTGCCGGCTTGCGCCGTCGGATTGGACGCGGCCCCGCTCTGAGGGGATGCGGCAACGGGCCTGTCGCCCGGAGACTGCTGTCCGCAGGCAACAAGCAGGGCCACGGCGCAGGTTGCGGCCAACGTGGCCCTTGCTTGCGAAATCATGATTGTCACCGTCAGAGACGCTTAGAACTTCGACGACAGCGCGGCCGTCGCATCCTTCGGTACCGGAATGTCATGCGACTTGGCATAGGCCGTAGCCGCCTGCAGCGTGCTGCTCAGACGCGACACATGCCCAGGCAGTTCGGTGGCGATATACGTGCCGGTCGAGAGCTTGCTGCCCAGCGACATCTTGTCCATGATCGACGCGCTCGTCAGTTGTGCCTGTGCGGCATCCTTGAACGCCATGACGTTGGATCGCAGGCCGACGTAACGCAACATGCCGAGCCCCAGATGCTTCATGCCCTCGGCATAGGCCGCCTTGCCGGCGGCATCCATGCGCGTGTTACCGTCCTTGAGCGCGGCCTCGATGGCCTTCGATGCCTCGCTCTGCACCTTGTCCGATTCCTGCAGACTGTCCTTGGTGGCACCCGAGGTCAGCGCATCGGCCGTGGCCTGCGCCTGTGCGGCGACTTCCTTGAGGCCGACGGCCTGCGCCAGATTGACTTGCGCCAGCAGTACTTCCTTGCCGGCGGCACCATACGCGGCGGAAAGCTGGTCCTGCATAGCCCCCGCATCGGCACCACCACCCGATGCGGTGCTGGACGGCGTCACGGCATTGGCAATGGCGCCAAGCGAAGGAAGAGCGTGCGCGTGCGCAGCGGCAAGCGACGAGAGCGCGATGATGGCGAGGTTTTTCTTGATCATGATGTCAATTGGAGAATGTGAAAGGAAGCAGCCAGGCGGCGACAAACCGCTATCACCTGGCCGGCCAGCGGTGTCAGCGCACCTTGGCGTTGTTCAGTTGCGCGGCCAGCTCACGCGCCGCCGAATCCGCCGCCCGTTTCAGGGCGTTTGTCTGGGCGACACTGGCGTCCGGGCCCGTGCCCGAGAACTGCACCGGGCCCACCGATGACACCGTGCGCGGGAAGCGCGTCGTCACGTCGATCAGCTTCGCCGTCACCGTCACGTAGATCCGGGTCAGGCCCGTTACCGGGTCGGTGTCCTGCATGCCGATATCGAGCGTGCCCAGCGCGAGGTAAGGCACCTGGGCAGTCTGCAGTCCGAGTACCGCTTCGCGCATCGTGGCCGGCTGCAGGTCGTTGCCGGTCTGGAAATCGTTCTCGAGCACCGAGATCCGCAGATGACCACCTGAAGTGGGCTCCACATACCCCGCCTCCACCACCTGGAAGCCAGACTGCGCGAACACGCCCGTGAAGATCGTATTCAGGTTGCCGGACGGCACCAGCTTCCACTTGATCTCATCGGCCTTGCGGGTGCGGCTGCCGCCCGTCTCCATCGACACCGACGTGTTCGCGGCATAGCCGCTGCGGCTCGATTTCTCCGTGGCGCTTTCCTTGATGTCGGCGCGCTTGTACACGCGAGGGTCGTAGGACTTCACGCTGTCCTGCTGGCGTGCGACGAACACGAACGTCAGCGGGGACTTCTGGCCATCAGCGGCCATGGCGACCGGCGCGCCGCCCTTGACGGCGTTGCGCAGCTTGGCCACGTTGATATCGACGCGCACCACCACCGAGTACTGCTGCGCGTCCTTCTTGTCCTCGTCACTGATCAGCGTGGCGCCCAGCACGAACTTGTCCAGGTTGGCCGCCACCTTGTCGCGGATGCTGTCGAAGTTCTCGGCCTGGGATTCGCCGCTCTCAGCGTAGTAGCGCTCGATGGCATTGACCTCGGCGGTCTGGAATGCGCGCTGCTTGTCTTCGGCGGATGCCTTGCTCGAGAACAGCGAGCCGTCGTACTTGACGGTTGCCATCCCCTTGGATGTCACCACCTGCGCGGACGCAAGACTGGTGGCCAGTACCAGCAGCCACCATAGGTTACGAATTACCTGCATGATTTGATCACTCCTTGTGTGCTTTCGATCTGGCTCTTCACGTTGTCGCCGCTCGCGGCAGCAGCCAACCAGTCACTGTCCTTGCCGCCGACCACATCGGCCAGCTTGGTAAACAGCCCTCGCAGGGATTCCGCGAATGCCGGGAAGTCGTCGGTGCGAGACTGCGTCACCGGTACCGCCTTGACCTCGCCGTTCTTGAAGTCCGCATCCAGATAGCGGCGGCCCGACATGGGCTCGGCCATCGAAACGTGGCTGTACGATGCGTAGATGTAGCTCGTGCCAGCCGCCGAACTGCCGTACTCGACGCGTTTGAAGTCCTTCACGGACAGGTCGATCGTGTAGTCGGGCTTCGGCAACTGGAGATTGAAGACCTCGCCATCGCTGAAGCGCATCGACATCGCATTGCCGATGGCATAGCCCTTGGTGAATGGCAGCATCGGCACTTGCGCCTTGTCGAGCAGCGCTTCGCCGAACATATCGGCCACCCAGCCCTCCGCCACACCGTCGCCGCGCAACGCCTCCGGCAATTGCGCCCTGGCGCCGGGACTCACTTCCACGCGTTCGATCTGCAGGTAACGCGTGCCGGAGGACGGCAACTGCGCCAATGACAACGCTCGCACATAGCGATCGAGCAACCCGGGGCGCTCACCGCCGGCCAGCAGCCGTTTGATCCGGTCGCGCTTCTCGGTATCGCCCGACATGTGGTCCAACACATCCAGATGGCTGACGTTCAGCGGATACGCACGCACCACTGTCATCGCCTTGAAGTCGAACACCAGCACCTGGCCACGCAGATTCGTCATGACCTTGTAGATCGACCCGAAACGTTCGCTGGACACCGATTCGCTGGTCACCACAAGCGCGGTGGCCAGTGCCTGATCGCTGTCCTTGAGACTGGCCATGCCGTCGGTAGTAATGGCGAAGTTCGCCGGCGGATTTGCCATCAGCGACTGCGTGATGAGCTTCGAAGGACTCCGGCCATTGGCGGCCAGCTCGGCTTCCACCTTGCGCGTCAGCGGAAAGCGCGAATCGATCTGTCGGGCTTCGCCGGCATAGGCGAAGCCGGCGAAGGCTACCTTGTCGGCGGCGTGTGCAACGGTGGCAATCAATGCCAGTACGCAAAGTGTCAGGCGGGCGACCAGCATGGAGCGAACTACGGAGAGTCAATCAACGACCGGAAATTCTGCCGTCAGCACCGTTGCCCGAGATTAGGAAGCCTCTGAATTTCAATACGGAACCAGCTTGCAGCGCGGAGAACATATCCGTCATGATCCAGCGCGCCCAATTCAGGCCGCCTGCCGAGCGTGGGAAACGTCATCATCTTCGACGACCGACGGAGACATCTTGCCGGCCGGCGCACCCACTTCGAGTCGATAGCCAAAGCCCGACACGGCATGGATCGAAATCGGACCGCGTGAACGCATGCCCAACTGCATGCGCAGGGTGGAGATCAGCGTCGACAATGCCCTGGACGATGCTGGCAGCCTCGCGCCCCAGATCTCCTGTTCGATGCTGGCACGGGTCAGCGTCTTGCCCGCGCTCCGGAACAGCATGAGCGCAAGCCGAAACTGCCGATCCGACAGCTTGACGGCTACCCCACGCAGCAACACGCAATGCTGGCGCATATCCAGTACATAGTCGCCTAATCCAAAGGCGGCGCCCCTATCCTCGCGGGACAGTGAATAGCACTGGTGCGCCGCGATCAGCCCGGCGGCGACAATCTCCGGCGATCGCGGATCAGAAATAAAGCCATCGATCCTGTCATGGAATGCATGCGCAATGCCATTGGCATCTGGCGTGGTGACAATAACAACCAGCGGCGTATTGAAACCGAGCTTTCTCACCTGATCGACAAACGCCAGACCCGGTTCACTGAAAGCCGGCAGCATCAGGACCACAACGTCGAACAGAATGCTCTGGCCGACCTCTGCAAGGTCAACCAGCGACACAAAGATCGAATAGTGGAAATCTCTGGAAGCCGGAAGCAGATCGATCGTCGCATCGATGCCGTCCGGCACCAGAATGCCAACTGCAAGCGGCCTGGGTATGGCGAGGGTATTCATGAGACGGTGGTGAGAATCATCCTCTCCGGTTAGGTGCCGGATTGACCCGCCAAGGGTATTGCATGTCGTGGCGTGCAAATGCGGAGGGTTCTGAAGACAATCAGGAAGCTTCCGAATCCGCGCATTCCGGTCGGCCACTACCCTTGCCGTAACGACTTGCCGAGCCAGTTCTCGAACATTGGTGCCGTGTCGCCAACGTCAACCACTGTCACCAGAAGAGCCTATGAACAGCAAGATCCACCTGGCAGGATCCCAACGCGAACTGTGGGAGCTTAGGTCTCGTGGCACAGGCTTCTGTGGCCTGGGCGGCATCTTGCCAACTCCACGGTTCAAAGACTGGGCAACGATCAAGCCGCTCTTGCCCGCGCGTGACCGTTACTCACAGGCCAAACTTGCGCTAGTCTTCTACGCATACCTTGCCGCCCGTGACCCGGCCAATGCCGCCAGGGACCACGGTGGGACCGGCGTACATTTCATCTATCGGCCATGGCAATCATGATCCGCCCCCCTTTTCCGTCGTTGCCTGACTTCGTAAGGAGCCGTGCCTTCCGTGCGGCAACTGTGCTGGCCGTTGTTACCTTGCTTGGAGGCTGCGGGATCTTTGGTTGCGCGGCAGGCGGCGGGAATGGCCACGCCGCCGGTGGTTGTGCCACAGGCATGCGCTTCTAGCGTAACACTCGGAACGTTCGCGTCGAAAAGGGAATTCGCCTGTGGCGGCGCAGGAAGTGTCTTAGCCCCGTCGTATATCGGCGTATCGAAAATGGCGACCGGCGATCGGTGGTCGCACCGCACACGCCCCCTCTCGATACTCGACGGCATACGTAACAACATGAACATTGGCAAACGATTCACGGCCGAATGGCTGGGCACCTTCTGGCTGGTCCTTGGCGGGTGCGGCGCCGCGGTATTCGCAGCCGCCTTCCCTAACGTTGGCATCGGTTTGCTCGGCGTATCCCTCGCGTTCGGTCTGACGGTTGTCACCATGGCCTATGCCATCGGCCCGGTCTCTGGCTGCCACCTCAACCCGGCCGTCACCGTTGGCCTTGCCGTGGCCGGACGCTTCCCGGTCGCCGAAGCACCGCTGTACATCCTGGCCCAGTTGCTCGGTGCCATTTGCGCCGCCGGCACGCTGCTATACCTGGCAAGTGCCAATCCCGGCTTCGACCTGATGACCAATGGCCTGGCGACCAACGGCTACGGAGCGGCGTCGCCGGGCGGTTACGGGCTGCGAGCGGTAGTAACGACCGAGACACTGATGACCGCGTTCTTCCTGATCATCATCATCGGCGCGACCAGCTACAGGCGAACGCGCGCGGCAGCACCGCTGGCGATCGGCCTGGCACTGACGCTGATTCACCTGATCTCGATCCCAATCTCAAACACATCGGTCAATCCCGCACGCTCGACGGGTCCGGCGGTCCTCGTTGGCGGGGTAGCGATTCAGCAGTTGTGGGTTTTCTGGGTCGCGCCGATCTGCGGCGCGATCCTGGCCGGCCTGCTCGGTCGTCTGCTGTTCGTCAACGAAGTGGACTGAGAGGCTGATCTCCGCAATGCAGATCCTGTCTCCATCCGCGCCCGCCCCGCTGGCGGCCAAGGCGGGGCGCAATCGATTCCTGATTCTGGCAGCGGTGGCCGTGGTTGCCGTGATCATCGCCTGCGCTACCATCTCCTCGATCCTGTCTGACCCTGTAGCCGAACAGACTGTTTCCGCGAAGGTCACGCCGGGCTACTCGGACGCATTGCCGCGCATCGTCGGTCAGCATTGCGGTGACCACTGCGCGGAAATGCTGGAAGGCTATCAGTGGGCTCAGCTCAACGACATCCGCTTGCCCCTTTCCTGCCGCCGATATACCGGCGCGTTCGCCGACGGTTGCCTGGCATACCTTGAGTATCGCGCTGAGACCCGCCGCAGCGCGCGTGCGGGCCGTTGAACCACGACAGCCTTCACAGCGGTGGAGTCCGGCCATCGGTCCGGTGGGGGCTTCCTTTGGCATCCAACACCCCGCTGGGCGATGGTCTCGGGCAAGGTCAACTCGGGGCGCCAGCCCTGCCGGCGGCAGAGTGCCTCGCGGCTCACGCGGCAGCGCCAAGAGCCGGGTCCGACACCTGCAGACTGCCCGCGATTTGCGTGCGCATCACTTGCTCCCAGGGTGCTCAACCCATTCCGATGGATCACTCCTTTCATCGGAAATTTCCGAATCGCCCTGCTGAATGGCTTTGCTACTCTCAATCGAGTCATCATAAATACGCTCCCACAGCCCGGGCGCCTGCTTTCGGAAGTTGAAAGTGAACTCGATCAAGATCGCACTGCTTGACGCGGAGCCCTCGTCCGCGACCGGCATCAGCAAAGTGCTGGAATCCGGCGGTGTCGTATCGTCCCGCTTTGCCAGTTCCGCAAGGTTGTTTCGGGAGCTCCGGCGCTCTGTATTCGATGTGGTATTGGTGTCCGACAACCTGCCCGACGACCCGGCCACCGATGTCGTCCAGGCACTCCGGCGCGCCACCACATTCCAGATGCCGATCCTGGTCATCGCTCACAACGCGTCCCAGGTGAATCTGATCGACGCTTTCGACGCCGGTGCGGACGACTATGTCGTGTTCACCAGCGATCCGAGCAGCCTGTTGCCACGCATCATCGGCCACCATCGGCGCGCCCGCAGACGCGAAGGATCGGGCGGCAGGCAGCTCAGTGCAGGCGACTACACGCTTGACCTCGATGCCTGCTGTGTGAGGTTCCGCGCGGAGACTATCCGTCTGACGCCCAAGGAATTTGCGCTGGCCAAGCTGATGTTCTCTTCCCCCGCCGTGACCTTGCCACGTGATCACATCGAGATCGTCGTCTGGGGCGGCACCCTGCCACCGCTATCGCGCGCGCTGGCTGCCATGGTCGCCCGGCTTCGGCGCGTGCTTCGGCTCCGCCCGGAGCACGGCGTGACACTCCGGGGCGTGCATTCAATGGGGTACCGGCTCGATATTGCCACCCCTGACTCCAGAATCTAGAGAACCATGCCCGCCCTGTGGGTATGGCACCATCCCGCATCAGGGCATGCTCGCGAGCGCCCATGCAAATATGCAAAAAGGCCGTTACCCGATATGGGCAACGGCCTTTTTACTTGTCCGACTCTTGTCGGACTTATGGGATGCATGACCGCCCGTCCCCCTCCTCCAGAAGAGGACAGACGGCAGTCGCGCCCTTACTTCGTACCCAGTACGCGGATCTCCACACGACGGTCCGGCGCCAGGCATTCGATCAGCTTCGCGCGCGGCAGGGTACCGCACTGCGTACCCGGTTCGGACTTGCCGCGACCTTCCGCCACGACAACGCGCCCGTCCACGCCGTTGTCCACCAGCAGCTTCTTGACCGTTTCCGCGCGCTTCTGTGACAGCACCCTGTTGGCGCTTGCCGACCCGATACGGTCGGTGAACGCCTGAACTTCCACTCGCGTGACAGACTTCAGTTGCGCCAGCTCCGCACCGAGCGTCGCGATCTGCCTGCGGCCGTCGTTGGTCAGATCACCCGGGCCCGAGCCGTTGAACCGGAAGAGCGTATCGCCTGACAGCGTCGCGTTGCGCAGCACCGTTGGCACGTTGGCGACGACCGGCGGCATAACCACTCGCTGCACTTCAGGAGCCGGCTTGTTCAGGAAACCGGCACAGGATTCTGGCTTCCAGTAGTACGCACGGGTCTTCTCGTTCTTGTCGAAAACGACTTTCATCTGGCACTGGACGATATCGTTCGGCGCGGCACGGCCCGTGCGGAAATTGAACAGGTAGTCCCATTCGCGCACGCCAAAGAAACCTTCATTGAAATGCGGCCGGTCAAGCAGCGGATAGAGCTGGGACTTCGTCATGCCGGGTGCCAGCATGCGCAGGTTATCGATATTCGGGAACGTACCGTCCTTCGGCCACGACGACGCCGGGTCCGGAAATGCGATTTGGTCGGACTTGCCGTCATCCGAGAGGCGACTCGACGTGGTCGAGCACCCCTGCAGTGCTGCAGCGGCGACCAGTACGGTCGCGACAGCGATCCAGGTAGATTTGGCTTTCATTTCTTGGGTTCGGATTCTGTTAGGTTCGGGACACGCGGCGGCGTGCCTGACGCCGCCGCGGTACACCATCGTCGCGATCAATTACCAGTGGAAGCCCGCGCCGGCCGCCACACCCACGTTGCCACGGGTGTTGCTCGTGGCCTGGGCCTTGAAGACCCAGCGACCGCTCTCGGACATCTTCGAGAGGCCCAGCGCGACTGCCGACTGGCCACCGTAGGTACCACCACCCATCGCCACCATGCCGCGGCCTGGCAGCGTGGCTTGCGGCAGTGCCGCCATTGCCATCGCCGATGCCGTGCCGGCGTACGCGTCACGACGGACGTTGTTCACCTGCTGGTTGGTGTAGTTGATCGCGGCGTTCTGCACATCGTTCAGCCCCGACTGCAGCTGCGAGACGTTGACCGCGTCAGTAGCTGCGGTACCCGCTGCCACGTTCGTGATCTGACGCTCGTTGCCCGCAGTGCCCACGGACACCGAGTTAGCACGATCGGTCTCCGAGCCCGCACCCAGCGCCACGCTGTTATCGTGGGTCGCCTTCGTGTTGGCGCCGATGGCCGTCGAGTTGTTGCCCGATGCCGACGCCGTGTTACCCATCGCCACACCGTTGTTGCCGGTGACGCTGGCGTTAGCGCCCGATGCCACACCCTTCGTGCCAGCCTGCACGTACGCCTTGTCGGCGTCCGTGTTGGTGCCGTCAGCCTGGAAGTAGCGCGTGTTGCCTTCCGTCTTGTTGATCACGTCACCCCAGTTGTTGACCGTGGTCTCGAGGTTATCGACACGGGTATTGGTCTGGTACAACTGCGCGCCGTTGACCGCATCCGTGCTGTTGGCCGACACATCGCCCTGGTGCACGTTGCTGATCGTGGTGCCACCGGTCTTGCCACCGTCGGTCGACGTGTCGCCAGCCAGCGTCACGTGATCCTTCGGGGCATTCCCGGTACCGTCATACTTCACGTTACGACCGTCGTCCGGCGTGATCTTGCCGTCCACCGAGCTGATGGCGGCCTGCAGCTGCGCCACGTTCACCGCGTCGCTGGCAGAGGTACCGGCGGCCACACCCGTGATCTGGCGATAGATGCCTGCTGCCGGGTTACCGACCGATACTGCGCCGGCAGTGCCCATGGTGCCCATCACCGCGTTAGCCAGCGTGGCATCTGCACCGGTCGGCACCCAGCCTGCGATGCCACCCGCGGTGCTGGCCACCGAGCCCGCGCCCAGGGCCACGCCACCGGCGGTCGACGCCGAGGCGCCCACGCCCATGGCCATCGCGTTCAGACCGGTTGCACCGTCGTTGGCGTAGTTGGCGCCAGGCACACCGTTGTCGTTCACGCTGTAGTAGTGCGTCTTGGACGCATCCACGGTCGTGTTCAACTGGTCAACGTTCACTGCGTCGCCGCCGCTGGTGCCGGCTGCCACGTTGTGGATCACCGTGCCGCCCTGCTTCGTCGTCGTGTTGTACGTGTCACCACCCAGCGTCACCGAGTTGTAGTTCACCGTACCGTCGGTGTGCTTGTCGTACTTGACCGTGCTGTTGTCCAGGTCGCCGACCTTCTGGTCCACGCCCTTGAGCTGCGCCACGTTCACTGCGTCGCTGTCGGCCGTACCGGCTGCCACACCCGTGATCTGGCGGAACTGGCCGTTGGCCGCATCCCCGACCGACACCGCGCCCAGCGTGCTGGTCGTCGCCGCGATCGCCGCGCCCTGCGCCGTGCTTGCGCTCTGCGGCACGAACCCGGCCACACCTGCTGCCGTGCTTGCCACCGAGCCGGAGCCCAGCGCCACGCCGCCATCGGCCGTCGCCTTGGCGCCCACACCAGCGGCCAGCGCGTTCACACCCGTTGCGCCGTCGTTGGCGTAGTTGCCACCCTGCACGCCGTTGTCGTTCACGCTGTAGTAGTGCGTCTTCGAGGCGTTGAGCTGGTCGACGTTCACCGCATCGCCACCATCCACGCCTGCAGCCACGTTCTTGATACGCGTGCCACCGGTCTTGGTGATGGTGTTGTACGTGTCGCCACCCAGCGTCACCGAGTTGTGCGTGCTGTCGTCGTACTTGACGGCATTGCTGTCCAGGTTGTCGACCTTGGCATCCACACCCTTCAGTTGCGCCACGTTGACTGCGTCGCTGTCCTTGGTACCGGCTGCCACACCCGTGATTTGGCGGAACTGGCCGTTGGTTGCATCACCCACCGACACCGCGCCCAGCGTGCTGGTCGTCGCCGTGATGGCGGTGCCCGATGCCGTCGACGCGTTGGCCGGCGTCCAGCCAGCAACACCGCCTGCGGTATTAGCCACCGAACCGGAGCCCAGCGCCACACCGCCAGCAACGGTCGCCTGCGCGCCCACACCGGCGGCCAGCGAGTTCACGCCCGTCGCTCCGTCGTTAGCGTAGTTGCTGCCCTGCACACCGTTGTCATTCACGCTGTAGTAGTGCGTCTTCGAGGCATCTACCGTCTGCGTGAGCTGGCTCACGTTGACCGCGTCAGTGGCGTTCGTACCAGCCGCCACATTCGTGATCTTCGTGTTGGCCGCGTCGATGCCGGCCGTGGTGATGCTCGGACCACCAGCGATCGTCACACCATTGTTGTCGATCGTCGTGTTACCCGTCTTCACCGAAGCGAACTCGGGGTTATCCGCCATCTGCAGCTGAACCGCGCCCGTCGCCGGATCGGTCACCGTCTTCAGGTTGTTACCCGAGTAGGTGCCCGCCGTCGTGGCCGCACCAGCGATCGTCAGTGTGTCGCCCAGGTCACGATGCACGTTCGCACCGCTGTTGCCCGCGAAGTTCAGACCCTTCGAGGTCAGGTCGGAGCCCTGCTGGTTCAACTGGTCCACGTTCACCGCGTCGCCGCCACTGGTGCCGGCTGCCACGTTGTGGATCGCCGTGCCGCCCTGCTTCGTCGTCGTGTTGTACGTGTCACCACCCAGCGTCACCGAGTTGTAGTTCGTCGTGCCGTCGGTGTTCTTGTCGTACTTCACCGACGAATCTGCAACCTGCGTCAGCTGGCTCACGTTCACTGCGTCCGTGGCTGCCGTACCGGCGGTCACGCCCGTGATCTTGCCCGAGCCACCGTCGTTGATCGTCACGTTGCCGAACTTCGGTGCGTCCGCCATCTGCAGCTGAACCGCGCCCGTCGCCGGGTCAGTCACCGTCTTCAGGTTGTTACCCGAGTAGGTGCCAGCCGTCGTGGCCGTGCCAGCGATCGTCAGCGTGTCGCCCAGGTTCGTGTGAACCGCTGTGCCGCTGTTGCCCGCGAAGTTCAGACCCTTCGAGGTCAGGTCAGAACCCTGCTGATTCAGCTGGTCAACGTTCACCGCGTCGCCGCCGCTGGTACCGGCTGCCACGTTGTGGATCACCGTGCCGCCCGTCTTGGTCGTCGTGTTGTACGTGTCACCACCCAGCGTCACCGAGTTGTAGTTCACCGTACCCGTCGTCGGATCTACGTCGTACTTCACCGACGAATCCGCGACCTGCGTCAACTGGCTCACGTTCACCGCGTCCGTGGACGCCGTACCGGCCGTCACGCCCGTGATCTTGCCCGAGCCGTTGTCGTTGATCGTCACGGTGCCGAACTTCGGTGCATCCGCCATCTGCAGGTTCACCGCGCCCGTCGCCGGATCGGTCACCGTCTTCAGGTTGTTACCCGAGTAGGTGCCCGCCGTCGTCGCTGCGCCAGCGATCGTCAGCGTGTCGCCCAGGTTCGTGTGAACCGACGCGCCGCTGTTGCCCGCGAAGTTCAGACCCTTCGAGGTCAGGTCAGAACCCTGCTGATTCAGCTGGTCAACGTTCACCGCGTCGCCGCCGCTGGTGCCGGCTGCCACGTTGTGGATCACCGTGCCGCCCTGCTTCGTCGTCGTGTTGTACGTATCCCCACCCAGCGTCACCGAATTGTGAGTGCTGTTGTCATACATCACCGCATCCGCCACCGACGCTGCCGTCGCCGACTTCAGCTGGCTCACGTTCACCGCATCGGTGTCCGCTGCGCCCGCCGCCAGGTTGGTGATACGACGCTCCGCACCTGCCGAGCCCACCGACACTTCACCCACCGGGCTCGGGCCTGCGATCGTGCCCGTGCCCGGGTTGTAGGCCGGCGTCGTCAGATCTGCCGTCGTGGTGCTGTTCGCGCCGAGCGCCACCGAGTTGTCCGCCGAGGCTTGGGCATTACGGCCCAGGGCCAGTGCGTCCGCACCCGTCGACTTCGCCTCATAGCCCACCGCCGTCGAACCCTGGCCTTGAGCAAACGCATCGCTCACCGGCAGGCCCGCGTCGTTGGTGCGCACGTAGCGGATACCACGGCCATTGATCGTCGTGTTCGTCGTCGACTGGTCGCCGGCGAAGTTGTTCACCGTGTTGGTCACGTTGTCGACCTTGGTGTCCACCGTCGTCAACTGATCCACGTTCACCGCGTCCGTACCCGCCACACCCGGCGCAACGTTCACGATCTTGGTGTTGCCTGCGTCGATACCGGCCGTCGTGATGCTCGGACCACCGTTGATCGTCAGACCGCTGTCGTTGATCGTGGTGTTACCCGTCTTCACCGAAGTGAACTCGGGGTTGTCCGCCATCTGCAGGTTCACTGCGCCCGTTGCCGGATCGGTCACCGTCTTCAGGTTGTTACCCGAGTAGGTGCCAACCGTCGTCGCTGCGCCAGCGATCGTCAGCGTGTCGCCCAGGTTGGTGTGAACCGCCGTGCCGCTGTTACCGGCGAAGTTCAGACCCTTCGAGGTCAGGTCGGAACCCTGCTGGTTCAGCTGGTCAACGTTCACCGCGTCGCCGCCGCTGGTGCCGGCTGCCACGTTGTGGATCACCGTACCACCCGTCTTCGTCGTCGAGTTGTACGTGTCACCACCCAGCGTCACCGAATTGTGGGTGCTGTTGTCATACATCACCGCATCCGCCACCGACGCTGCCGTCGCCGACTTCAGCTGGCTCACGTTCACCGCATCGGTGTCCGCTGCGCCCGCCGCCAGGTTGGTGATACGACGCTCCGCGCCGGCCGAGCCCACCGACACTTCACCCACCGGGCTCGTGCCTGCGATCGTGCCCGTACCCGGGTTGTAGGCTGGTGTCGTCAAATCTGCCGTCGTGGTGCTGTTCGCACCGAGCGCCACCGAGTTGTCCGCCGAGGCTTGGGCGTTACGGCCCAGGGCCAGGGCGTCCGCACCCGTCGACTTCGCCTCATAGCCCACCGCCGTCGAGCCCTGACCTTGAGCAAACGCGTCGCTCACCGGCAGGCCCGTGTCGTTGGTACGTACGTAGCGGATGCCACGGCCGTTGACGGTCGTGTTCGACGTCGACTGGTCACCGGCGAAGTTGTTCACCGTGTTGGTCACGTTGTCGACCTTGGTGTCCACTGCCGTCAACTGATCCACGTTCACCGCGTCCGTACCCGCCACACCCGGCGCAACGTTCACGATCTTGGTGTTGCCTGCGTCGATACCGGCCGTCGTGATGCTCGGACCACCGTTGATCGTCAGACCGCTGTCGTTGATCGTGGTGTTACCCGTCTTCACCGAAGCGAACTCGGGGTTATCTGCCATCTGCAGGTTCACCGCGCCCGTCGTCGGATCGGTCACCGTCTTCAGGTTGTTACCCGAGTAGGTGCCCGCTGTCGTCGCCGTACCAGTGATCGTCAGCGTGTCGCCCAGGTTCGTGTGAACCGACGCGCCGCTGTTACCGGCAAAGTTCAGCCCCTTCGCAGTCAGGTCGCCGCCTTGCTGCGTCAGCTGGCTCACGTTCACCGCGTCGGTCGACGCCGTACCTGCTGCCACGCCGTGGATCTGCTGACCCGCCGCGTCGATGTTCGTCGCTGTGAAGCTCGGGCCACCAGCAATCGTCAGACCGCTGTCGTTGATCGTAGTGTTACCCGTCTTCACCGAAGTGAACTCGGGGTTATCTGCCATCTGCAGGTTCACCGCGCCCGTCGCCGGATCGGTCACCGTCTTCAGGTTGTTACCCGAGTAGGTGCCCGCTGTCGTCGCCGTACCAGCGATCGTCAGCGTGTCGCCCAGGTTCGTGTGAACCGACGCGCCGCTGTTACCGGCAAAGTTCAGCCCCTTCGCAGTCAGGTCGCCGCCTTGCTGCGTCAGCTGGCTCACGTTCACCGCGTCGGTCGACGCCGTACCTGCTGCCACACCGTGGATCTGCTGACCCGCCACGTCGATGTTCGTCGTCGTGAAGCTCGGGCCACCTGTAATGGTCAGGCCATTGGTATCCAGCTTCGTGTTCCCGGTGGTGACCGAGTTGAAGCTCACATCGTCAGCCGTGGCGATGGTGAGTTGGTTGCCGTTCTGCGTGACGTTGATATTGTTGCCGTTCACAACGTTGACAGTACCGCCCGGGGCAACGTTGCTAGCCGTTCCACCGTTGGCCTGCAGATTCCAGCCCGCGCTGGCCTTGCTGTCCACCGCCTTCAGTTGCGCCACGTTGACCGCGTCGCTGTCGACCGTACCAGCTGCCACACCATTGATCTGGCGGAACACGCCGTTGCTTGCGTTACCGACAGACACCGCGCCTTGCGTGCCTGTTGTTGCAGCAATGGCTGCGCTTTGCGTGGAGCCCACGCCAGCCGGCACAAAGCCTGCGACGCCAGAACCGGTGCTCGCTACCGAGTTGCTGCCGATTGCCACACCACCGACGGCTGTCGCGTTCGAGTCCCAGCCCAGTGCCGTCGCGTTCATGGCGCTGGCCGTGGCGCTTTCGCCAAGCGCGGTGCTGCCCTGCTTGAGTGCCTCGGCACTCGAGCCCACTGCCGTTGCAAGGGCCTGGGTCCAGTCCCCACCTGCCACGGCTTTCCAGCCAATCGCTGTGCCATGGTTGCTTGGAGTGCTGGCGTTATAGCCGACAGCAACATCGCCGGTACCCACGGTCGAGCCACCGTTCGCGCCACTACCCAGTGCCACGCTCTGGGCATACGCAATGGAGTTCGCTCCGATTGCGCTCGCATCAGGAGCTACCGTCTGGGCGCCGCCACCAATGGCGACCGCGTTGTTGGCGTTGGTATTCGCCCAAGCACCCGTGCCGATGGCGACCGAGTTGGTAGCGAGAACGCCAACGGTCGCGCCGCTACCGAGCGACACACCACCGGTTGCGTACGAGATGGCCTGATTGCCGATGGCGATAGCGTTGTCCGCCTTGTCACGAGCGTCGATGGACTTTGCCTGCGAGCCATTGCCCATGGCGACCGAATTGCTACTGCCAGCCGCGGCGTTGACGCCGGCAGCCAGGGCATTCGTGCCAGTGGCGCCGTCGTTGTTGTAGTTGCCGCTTGCCACGCCGCCGTCATTGACGCTGTAGTAGTGCGTCGAGGCGGCCTTCAGTTGCGATACGTTGACGGCATCGGTATCACCCGAGCCAGCGGCCACGTTGGTCACGCGACGTTCGGCGCCTGCCGAACCGACCGACACTTCGCCCACCGGGGCCATACCAGCGACGGTGGCGGCGTTTGGATTGTATGCAGGCTTGGTCAGATCGGCCGTCGTGGTGCTGCTCGCACCGAGCGCGACGCTGTTGGTAGCCGTTGCGGAAGCACCTGTGCCGAACGCCGCCGACTGGAAAGCGCTGGCATTGGCCTTGTAGCCGGCGGCAATAGCCTGCTCACCGGAAGTCGTCGCATAGGGACCAATGGCCGTTGCTTCTGAGTTCGAAGCCTTCGATTGCACGCCGACGGCAACCGAATCGTTGCCGGTTGTCGTTGCATACGGGCCCAGCGCAGTGCTATAGCCCGCGGCGGCTGACGATCCGTATCCCAGTGCGGCGGC
>NZ_JWMB01000079.1:0-12954 GCF_000812445.1 Cupriavidus sp. SHE
ACCCATCCGATCAACGGCAATATCACCTTCACCGTCAAGTAAGCTGCAATGGACTGGGCAACTGTCGCAGTGCGTTTCGCACTCTATCTAGATCTCGCAGCGCTGTTTGGCCTTCCGCTGTTCGCCTTGTATGCATTGCGCCAGGAGGAGCGGCGGTCACCGATCGGTGCCTCCTTTGCAACTCTTTGCAAGGTGGCCGCAACGCTCGGTATCGTCCTGTCGTTCGTGAACATCGCCGTCATGGCGAAGGGCATGACGGGCGCCGCTTCGTACACGGAACTTCAAGGCCACGTTTTCGAGATGATTGTGACCGAGACCGCGTTCGGTACGGCCTGGATTGTTCGTGTGGTTGCCCTGTTCCTGTGTCTGCTCGCCGCGCTCTTCCTGCGTAATCGGCCGCTGTCCCAGTTCAGCGCCATAACAGGCGGTGCCGCGTTCGCGCTGGCAACCTTGGCGTGGGGAGGGCACGGCGCGATGGACGACGGCGTGAAGGGCTATATCCACCTTGCATCAGACATCGCACACCTGATCGCAGCCGGCGCATGGTTCGGTGCCCTGATTGCCTTCGTTGTGTTGTCCCGCACGGCCGCAACCCCCAACAAGGTGGCGCTACTGAGCCGGACGTCCAATGGATTCGCCCAGGTCGGCACGATGGTGGTTGCCACCCTGGTGGTCACCGGCGTCGTCAACTACTGGATGATTATTGGGTTGCAACTGCCGGAACTGAGCCTGGCGTCGTACGGTGGCCTGCTGCTATTCAAGCTAGCACTCTTCGGCATCATGCTGCTGCTCGCAGCGGCCAACCGTTTCCATCTCAGCCCGCAGCTTGAACATGCGGTTCGCACCGGGGATCACGTGGTCGCCGTACGCACGCTGCAACGCAGCCTGACGATCGAGACCGGCGCCGCGACGCTGATCCTGATTCTGGTTGCATCGCTCGGCATTCTTTCCCCCATGCAAATGTAAGACCCGTCCAATTCAGAGGCTGAGTCGATCCGACTCGGCCCATCCCTAACATCCCACCACCGAGGTTCGCCATGAAGACACTCGCGCTTTCTCTCATCGCTGTGGCCTTTGTACCGTCGCTGGCGACAGCCGCCCCGAGCAATGACAGCTCGGCCACGCGCAAACCGGCTGCATCGGTCGCAGGACAACCTGGCGTTAGTGCCAAGGCCACGCGTACGGTGGACGTCACGATGAACGACACCATGCGATTCTCGCCCGACGCGATCCCGGTGAAAGCGGGTGACACCATCCGGTTTCAGGTACGCAATGCCGGGATGATCGAGCACGAGATGGTGATCGGCACGACGGCCGAACTGAAAGAGCATGCAAAAATGATGCGGGAGATGGCCGGCGAAAAGCACGCTGCCCCGAACAAGCTCACGCTCGCACCGGGCGCACAGGGAACTCTCGTCTGGCGGTTTGAAAAGCCTGGAACGGTCGATTTCGCCTGCCTGGTGCCCGGCCACTTCGAAGCCGGTATGGTCGGCAAGGTCGTTGTGAGAAAATAGCGCGGCACGCGACTAACCACTCCCGCCAAACTGACCGATGGCCTCCAACCTGTGATGACGACAGGCATGGAGGCCGTTCTTGTTTCTCGACAGGCTAGCGACCGATGTACTCGTTGGTCGCCTCGCGCTGGGCGGCCTGCATCTTCTCTGGCCAGGTGCTTTTGATGTAGGCCAGTACTGCAACGATGTCCTCGTCTGACATCGACGACTTGAAGGCCGGCATGTCGCTGACATAATTGCTCGGCGCAGAGACGCCTGGTACCAATCCATTCTTCGTGAGCGAGAACAGTATCGCGTCCGCATGGTGCCAGGTATGGCCTGACGCGTCGTGTGGTGGGGCCGGCAGCCGCCCACTTGGCAGCCTATCGCGCCAGTTCGGCTGCCCTTCCAGTTTGGCACCGTGGCACGCCGCACATGCCTGCGCATATAGCTGCCTGCCTCGCTCCACCCGCTGTAAATCCGATGTGTCGATGCGCAATTCACGCCCACTCCGTGCCCGATCGGGGATTTGCGGTGTCTCCAGATAGCGTTTGGCCTGCAGCGCGATGACCGTCGCGGCGACGGTACCTAACCCCAGGAGGCCGATGATCCTCCAGCGCGGCTTGTTGGATTCTTCCATGCAGCATTGTCTGGCGGCATTGGTGCCGCCAGCTCTGATTTCTTTAATCTTGGGAGAAGGGCTTGCCCTGGAAATCCACCGTGACCAGGCCGCCGTTCAGCTTGCCCATGCCCGGTGCGTTGGTCGGCATGCCAGGCACTGCGACGCCCTTGACTGCGCGATTGGCCACCAGTTTCTGGATAGCGGAGGCCGGCACATGCCCCTCAATGACCTGGCCGCTAGTTTCCAGCACGGCGGTGTGGCAGGAACTGAATGAGGCCGGCACCCCAAGCCGCGTCTTTACCGAGGTCACATCCGTCGAGTTGATCACCTTGGGGGGGAAGCCGGCTTGATTGATGTGCTTCACCCACTCTTCGCAACAACCGCAGTTAGGATCCTTATAGACCGTCATGGCAGGCGCCGCGGCATACGACGCGGCACTTCCTGCCAGGATGGCAGCGGCAAACAGGTATTTCATTAAAATATTCCTTGTACAGAACTTGCAACAACGATCGGCTCGCGTCAGACAGCCGTCCGCCTGAGCCTCAGCGCGTTGGAAATCACCGATGCGGAACTCAGGCTCATCGCGAGCGCCGCAATCATGGGGGACAGCAGCAACCCGGTAAACGGGTACAGGACGCCAGCGGCCAAGGGCACGCCAAGCGCGTTATAGACAAAGGCAAATGCCAGGTTTTGCTTCATGTTACGGATCGTCGCTTCCGAGAGGTTTCGGGCCCGGGCGATGCCGCGCAAATCGCCCTTGACCAGGGTAACCTGGGCGCTGTTCATTGCAACATCGGTCCCGGTGCCCATGGCGATACCCACATCGGCCTTGGCCAGTGCAGGTGCGTCATTGATCCCGTCACCCGCCATGGCCACCACGTCGCCAGCGTCCTGCAGTTGCGTCACCAACGCAAGCTTGTCGGCGGGCTTCACTTCCCCACGGAACTCGTCAATGTTCAGATTGGTGGCCACCGCTTTCGCTGTGGCGAGGCCATCACCGGTGGCCATGATCACGCGGATACCCTCGTCCCGCAGACTCTGCAACGCTTCTGGTGTCGAGTGCTTGATAGGGTCCGACACGGCAAGTAGCCCAGCCAGCGTGCCGTCAACGGACAGATACATGACGCTCGCTCCCTGTGCGCGCAGGTCCTCGGCTTGCGCACGCAACGGCTCAACCTGGACACGCTCCTCCTCCATGAGCGCCGTGTTGCCAATGGCCAGCCTTTCCCCCCCCACTTTGCCTCGAACGCCAATCCCTGTGCTTGATTCAAAATTTTCTGCCTTCTCCAGGGTCAACCCTGCATCCCGTGCGGCGGAAACCAGCGCGGCGGCTAGCGGATGCTCGCTCCCTTGGTCAAGACTTGCGGCGAGCCACAGCACCTCTTCGTCGCCATAGCCGTTGATCCCCACAGATCGCGCAAAGGCGGGTCGGCCCTCGGTCAATGTACCGGTCTTGTCCACAATCAGTGCGGTAACCTTGCGAAGGTTTTCGATCGCCGCCGCATCCCGAAATAGCACGCCGTTCGCAGCACCCTTACCGCTTGCGACCATGATGGACATCGGCGTGGCCAATCCAAGCGCGCATGGGCACGCGATAATCAGCACGGCGACCGCGTTGATCAGGCCAAATACCCAACTCGGCTCGGGGCCGAAGAGTCCCCACGCGAGAAACGTGGCCGCCGCCACACCAATGACTGCGAGCACGAATACCCCAGCAACGCGATCCGCCATGCGCTGCATCGGCGCCTTCGACCGCTGTGCCTGGGCAACCATCTGGACGATCTGGGACAACATGGTCTGCGCACCGACCTTCTCCGACCGAATGATCAGGCTGCCCGAAGTGTTGATCGTCGCGCCAATGACGTGGTCACCCGCGCGCTTTGAAACCGGCATCGGCTCGCCCGTAATCATCGATTCGTCGATGGAGCTGCTACCTTCCGTGACGACGCCGTCCACGGGTACTTTTTCGCCGGGCCGGACCCGCAACAGGTCTCCCACGTGAACGTGGGTCAGGGCCACATCCTCCTCTTGTCCGTCGGTGCCAATGCGGCGGGCAGTTTTTGGTGCCAGGCCGAGCAGAGATTTGATTGCGGCGGAGGTCTGCGAGCGCGCCTTGAGCTCAAGAAGCTGCCCGAGCAGGGTGAGCGAGATGATGACCGCGGCGGCCTCAAAATACACGCCAATACGCCCATGCGCGGCGAACGCGGGCGGGAAAACGCCCGGCGCAATCGTCGCCACCACGCTATAGATATAGGCAGCACCAGTTCCCAGCCCAATCAGGGTCCACATGTTCGGACTGCGATTGACGAACGATTGCAGGCAGCGTTCGAAAAATGGCCAGCCCGCCCACAGGACGACCGGCGTCGCCAGAACAAACTCCATCCAGCTTTGCATGTCGGGTGACATCAAGCCCAGCCGAGACCCGAACATCGCGAGTACAAAGACGACTGCGGTCAGCGGCAGCGTCCACCAGAAGCGGCGTCGAAAATCCGTCAGCTCTGGATTTTCGCCGTCCTCGATATCCGGCAACAGCGGCTCCAGCGCCATCCCGCACTTCGGGCAGTTCCCGGGACGATCCCGACGAATCTCCGGGTGCATTGGGCACGTGTAGATGGTCCCTTCCGGCGCGGCAACCGGTTCCGTGGTATCAGAGGTCTTCACCCCCACATACTTCGCCGGCTCCTGCAGAAACTTCTGATGGCAGGAGTTGCTGCAAAAGTAATACTGCTTGCCATCGTGTTCGGCTCGGAATTTTGACTCCGTCGATACGGCCATTCCACACACCGGATCTTTCAAGTCGGCCTCGGACGCGCGATTGCCATCGCATTGCGAGCTATGCCCGGCATGCGAATGGTCATGATGCGCGTCATGATCGCCTGGCGACGCTCCGCCGTGCGCAGAGTGCTCGTGTGGCGGGAGCGGGCTACGGTCATTCATTGTGCGACTCCTGTATTCCGACGCGCTGTTCGTTTGCCTCGTTACCTCTCGCCGAGGATGAATTCCGGTGACGCCCGGCGTGATGGAAATGCATCAACGGGCACAGCAACACTAGCCCAAAAGGCAACATCGATGCAAGCCGCTTCCAGTCCGAGGCAGCGAAAGCGAGCGCGACGATCGACACGGCCCCAAGAGCAAGCCCCGCAATCGCACGCCGGTTGAACCCGGTCTTCGACCCAGCATCCTGTACTACGTGGGAATCCATGACGTCACCTTTCAGACAATTAGCCAAGCCACGACCCGACAACGCTAACTCGATACACCATAATCCTTCCCGCCATGGGAAGGTCAAGTTCGCTTGCGATCGTTTTGGCGCACAGTATTCCGGGTCCGCGGTGATACACTGCCCGGCAAAAAAGTGACGCCATGACAGACACCACCCGAACCCTCATCGAACGCTGGAAATCCGATCCAAGCGGCACCTATCAAACCTGGTTCCTCTGGCCTAAACGCCTCAAGAATTTCAGATCCATCCGGCGCGGGATCGGCGCCGTCGTCGAGGAAATTCACGCAGGCACCTTTGGCAATGCGTACCGAGGATCGTCGCTGGAGACCGTTGTCGCTTCGGTTGCCGAACAGCGGCAGATCTTCAAGGGTGCCGATCACGCGTTTCTCTGGAAGCCGAAACTGCGCATTCCCGATATTTACGAGAACGCCGACAACCAGCGTGCGTTCGCAAGGTTGCTTCACACGTGCAATTGTTGCGATACCGAAGCAGAGATGCTCACCGCGATCCAGCGACTGAGCGGCGTGGGGATCAAAGGCCTCGGCCCCGCCGTCGCCAACCTGCTCTATTTTATCCACCCCACCCTGCTTCCACCGTTCAATACAGCGATCGTGAACGGCTACAACGCCCTGACCGGTGCGGCAGTCAAGCTGGGCAAGTGGGATCACTACCTTGCGATGCGCGATCGCATCCTGGCGCTCAATCATCGCTATCGTGATGTCCTTTCCAATGATCTTGGCGCGCTGGCCGGCCTGTTATTTGACGTCGGCACAGGGCGTTATCCCGCTCCGCCATGCAACGATCTGCCCGGCGAGGTCAGCGCGTGGGAAGACGATCTGGCCAAGGTCAGGGAACAGGCGTCCGCACTCGCCAAGCAGATCCAGGCAGACAAACTTGAAGATGCCACGCATACCGAAGTCCAAGGCTGGCTAAGAGATCTCGGGAAGTCGCTCGGCTACGCGGTTTGGATCGCGACCAACGACCGGGGGCGCGAATACAATGGCGAGCCCCTTAGTCTTGGGTGTTTGTCCGCCTTACCGGCGACGCTGCTCGTCTCGGGCGGTGAGACGGTCCCGCTGATCGACGCGGTCTGGCTGGATCCCGCAACCCTTGAGGTGGCCGCCGCGTTCGAGGTCGAGCATTCGACATCGATCTACTCCGGCATCGTGCGGCTGCTGGATCTTGCCCTGGGCACCAGTCAATCCGCCACCAAACATCTATTCCTCGTGGCGCCAGATAACCGCGAAGCGGAAGTCCGTGCGCAACTCAGCCGGCCGGCATTCAGCCGTGTCGCGGAACTCAACATGCGATACGTCCCATACTCCAGCCTTCGCGAGCATCGGGAGAACATCGCACGCTTTGGCATGGGCATCAAGCCGATCGAGGCGATCGCCAAATCCTTGTAGTTCGCGCTTCACGGCCGGCGGGGCTCCAGAATGCACAACGCCCATGGACGACACCGAGCCTTATTCGGTGCGCCATGGGCGCGTGCCGTCTCAGCCAGGACCTTGACGATCAAGCGCCGTCAGAGAACGTATCGCGGGTTCCGATGGAATGTCCGCCGTCGGTGAACGGGTCACGCGTGCCCATCGAATGCGCACCATCCGTGAACGGATCGCGCCCCCCCATCGAGTGGCCGCCATCAGTATAGGGATCGCGCGGGGAAGTTACCCCGGCGTTCGCGACTCCTGCCGTTCCACCAAGCGTGGCGACTGCCAGCACCAGCAGGACACTCTTCTTCAGCGTTTTCATCGCAATCTCCAAGAGGTTGGGTTCAGCGAACCGTTGATATACAGCTTACGTGACGGTTGCCGACCCCAGCCTGACCGGAACATGACAAAACAGACAGGTGCGCTGTTGGCACTGTCGCCGGGTCAACCGCCGATGTAGAGTTCGCTCTGCTCGATGTACACCCAGACGCCCTGGCCACCAGGCAATTCCGGGAAGAGCACGTTGAGGGCAACGGCCTTGTTACGGTCCAACTGCGCAAAAGCGAAAGTGATCTCGCTCGCCCCACTCTTGAACGTTACGGTCTCGCCCGAATCGACATTCACATACTTCAGGCCCGGCGCAACGTCGACGACGCGCGAGGTGCTTCCCGCCGGCGCCTCGCTGCCGAACAGGGAAGCCTCCGGACCGGGCTTGATAGCGGACAACGAAGAGAGACCGGCTCTGGCGCCATGATCATGCTGTGCAGCCACTTGAATCTGGGCCTGCTGTGACCACCCGGCTGGGTTGGTGGATTCGAGTTTGTCAGCGCTCCATGCAACGGAGGTTGCGAGAAGTGCGGCGACGCCGAGCATGAACGACGCGATCGAGGGCTTTTGAGATGTCATGATGTTCTCCTTATAAGTTTCGGGCCTAACCCTTGCCAACGATGTTAGCCATCCAGCCCATACGAACACCTTACCCACCCGTTACAACTCGGAAAGCTCCGCGAATAGCGCAACCGAGATTGTCAGCGTTGCGTTAGCCTTCCAGACGCTTACGCCAAAGCCTCGCGTCACGATGCATCGTGACCTGTTCCGACGGGCTAGTGGCACCGATGCGATGCCCATCTCAGACCGAAGGACGAGAACCTTTTTTTGCTGCTTCAACATGCTTATGGCTTGCCCCACCCCAATTTCCCTGTCACCGCCTTACGCTCTTATCGAGTGGCTGCGGTCCCTGCCATCGGCCGTTAGCCGTGAACTGCTCCAGGACGCCGTCTCGCCGATGGCTTCATACATGCCAGGCCTCCTCGGAAGTGCGGGAGAACCTGACGTCGACGCGCTGTCGAGCTGGCTACGTAGCAGCAACGACGAACTGCCTGTCGTCACCTGGTCCAAGGTCGTCGCCCTGCGAGCCCATTTGCAGTGTTTGCTGGCGGAGCGCGGCAAAGACGCGTGGTGGGCGCACAGACGCGAAGGCCTGCAGCGAGCTCTGGATGAATTGACGATCGGCAGCAAAGACGGGCATCCTGCCCGATTGCCGGCGGAGCTCCAGTTCTACCTCGCGTCGCTAGCCGCCGAGAGAAGAATCTGGGCGGATGCCATTCGCCAGTGGTACGGCCTGTGTGCGACACAGTTGTCCGACTCCGCGCTCGCGAAATGGGTAATCGCTGAAGATCGCCGCCGATTTGCAGCTCCTCGCAACGAGACCTAGTTCACCCCAAAGCTTTCTGCAGTTGTAATGGGAGGGTCATCTGTAGGTTCGGTTGGCCGGACTAGACTGACATTGTCGAATTGCTAGGGCGTATCGCGCCCCCGACCGTCGTGCCCATTGCGTTCCGGCACACGCGCAGACGATCCTTGTCCAAAGGGGGACCGGATCATATTGAATAGAACTCAACAGGAGGCAACTCATGAAACGCACCACTGCGGCCCTGTTCGCTCTCATGGTCTCGATCATCGGTATCGGCAGCGCCATTGCAGAAACCGCGCGCAATGCTGAGCGTGGACAGATTCATCGACCGAGGGATCCGTACACGGACGGCGCCAAAGCCGCGGACTTCGATGTGTACGGCGGTGGTGCAACGATTGAGCATCGCGTGGGAGAAGACATCGCGAAATAGCCCATCCAGGAATGCAGCGAAGATGCCAGCCTCGCGGCGTCTGACTTGTACGAACACAGGACACGATATCGGCCCACTCCTCCACTGGCCCTCGTCTTCGCATCGCTGGGTCCGATATCCTTGAAATCTGCCGTTCCCCCGGTGGAACCCTTAGCGGTTGCTTCGATCTGGGCAACCGCTCTTTTTTTTGCGAAACGATCCTCCAGACGACTGGGGACTGGGGACTGGGGACTGGCACAGCATCGACCTATCGACAGGTATCGCTACGAACGCCGAGCTACGAGCTGTGACCGGCAGGGGCCGCCGACACGGCCGCCCGGTTGCGCTTTCTCAAACTGTTGGACAGGTTGTGCCGCCACCTGGTCCTCGTTGACCTGCGTGCAGCCAACCCTGTTGCGGAGCTGATGTTGGCCGACCAATGGCTTCAGGACGATCCCGAGTGCCTCTACCTCTCCGAGGAAGTGGATGCACGCCTGCAGGAATTCGTACAACCACTAAGCGGCGACAACCCCACGCAACTGCGATGCCGCGCGATCGTTGCATTTTTTCTCGGCACGGGTGTCACTGCCGGCGAGGGTAGAATGACCCGCGTGCAAGACCTGCTCCCCGACGCGGCGCCCCTCTATTTGCATGTGCCGGCGAAATCCCAGAAATTGCCTCGCACCATCGACCTTGAGTCCTTTTCCGTCGCGCCGTTGTCAGCATGGCTGGCCATCCGCCGCAAGGCACCCGTCTATGGCGACCTGCTGTTCACCCTAAAGCGCACCGGCACCCCCATCACGTACATGAGTCTTGGGAAGATCGTACGCGAGGCCTTCGATGCCATCGGCTTCGACGTGGTGGATATGAGCCCGCGGATTCTACGCAACACGTACTGCCGACGCGCCCTCCTCCAGGGGCTGCGGCGTGACGAAATCACGCGACGCCTCGGACTATCGAGCAATCGGACAGCGGACCGCCTCGCCCAGACCATCCGCCGATAGCATGCTGAGCTTGCGCTTTTCGCGGATGGCGTGATCTTCCTGAATTGAGCGCGCCTGCACCGCGAAGCAACGTCAAAGGAAATCCGCGATTGGCCGCATCCTAGCGCTCGCCACCAAGCCGCTACCGGCATCGAGCTGCAAGCCGATAGGCCCAGGGGCACATTGCCGCGCCTGAGCTTAACAGGATCGTAACGCGCGCATCATGCTTGCGTGAGGCACGGGAAACTACAGTGTTCGCAGGCTGGAGAAGCCGTGCATAAGCGCGGCAAAGAAAACCATGATGATCCGACGATGCATACTAATGGCCGCTGCCGGGGCCTTGTTGGCCTCGCATGCCATGGCGCAGGCCGCCCCGGCCTCACCATACAGCTTGAGCGTGGCTGTGCTGCCGAGCAGATCCGAGGCGTGCAGCCACGTGGCGCCCCACACGGTGAAGACGTGCAGCGATGGCGCGAACGCGGGAAGATACCTGTCGTCTTCTGATGGCGCCCCGCTGTAGCCGCGCCGTGGTAACCGAATCACCGGGGCTGTGCTTCGTTATGTCATCTCTAGCTGAGATGGCAAGAGGTGACCGGCCAAGCCTGACATCCGGGCTGTCTGTCATTGAGATGCTTCGCGACTCCAGCCACACTGCCTCGTGCTCCTGCGGCGCTACGGACACATCAGCGACCAGCCGCCTCACCGCGGCATCCCGGCTATCCGGCCCGCAATAGTGGATCCGACGGATGACAAGGCAAGGAGACCTTGCCGCGCATTCACAAGCGGTGCTGATACATCGCCTTCAGCGTGATGCCCGCCGCAGGAAGGTAACTCGTGTTGTTGCCGTTACCAGCAGTTGGCTGTAGAGCGGATAGTAGTAGCAGTTCAGAAGGTTATGAATCCCGACCGCCACGATGGCATGACATATTCGTCAAGACGTTTTTAAATTCTATACCGTCAATAATTTCCGGAATACGGCAATGTCTCTATGAATGTGTACAAAAAAAGGACCACCGATATGGTGGCCTCAAGCTCTCTTGTTGTTAGCAAGGGAGTGTCGATCTTGAAGAATTCGATTAGAACTTGTGACGTACGCCGATGACCGCGCCAACCTGGTTCTTGCCCGGCGCGACACTGGTAGGTGCACCCGAAAGCGAGTTGTAGCCGTTCAGGCCGAGCTGCGAGCCATTCTTGTTCCTCGCATAGGCCACGTTCATATAGACGTCCGTGCGCTTCGAGAAGGCATAGTCGGCCGACGCCACGAACATGAGCGGATCGGCACTGGAGTTGCGCGTATCCGTGTAGTAGGCAGCGCCCGTCAGGCTCAGCGCCGGCGTCATGCTGTAGCGCAGACCGGCCCAGTACAGGTTAGCCCCGCTGGCAGCCAGCGTGCCGGCGTTACCATTGAACCAGCGATACCCCAGGAAGGCCTTCGCGGGACCGAATGCATAACTCGCACCCACCAACGCGCGACGGTCCTTTCGTTCGTCCGTTGCCACAGTCGAGCCGCGGAACTCGTCATAGACCGCGCCAACGGCGAGACCGCCGGTCTCGTACATCAGCGAGATGCCGATGTTACGATCGACTTTGAAATTTCCGGGGATCTCGCCCCCACCTGTGCGGCTGAAGCTGTACAAGGCGGTGGCGGTCAGGCCACCGAACGTTCCACGATACTTGACCGCATTGTCGGCGCGACCGGCAATAATGTCATCGCTGCGATACAGCGAATAGCGCGGTGCGAAGCCCATGGGGTCGAGTTGCAGGCCCACGTCGTAGATCGGCGTGGTTTGGCGACCCAGGGTCACCAGACCATACTTGCTGCCCAGGCCAACCAGGGCGGCCCGGTCAAACAGTCGAGGGCTGCTGCTCAGCACAGCCGTATCCAGCGAGAAGCCGCTTTCGAGTTCGAACACAGCCTTGAGACCGCCGCCGAGATCCTCGCTACCGCGTAGACCCCAGCGCGACGTCGACATATTGCCGGAACTCATGCGGACCAAGTTCGATCCATTGCTAGCAGAAGGCGCGTTGCTGAGGTACTCAATACCCGCATCCGCGACACCGTAAAGCGTCACGTTGGACTGCGCGAACGCCGTGCCCGCAATCAAACTGGCTGTCGCAGCCACGACTCCACATCGAATCTTCATTTCACATTTCTCCTTCAAAGGTAGGCCCTGCAGTGATCGGGAGAATATTAGATTGAATATTACGCATACCTTGCAGGGCGATTACTTGAACATTTTTGGTTGTTAAATGACAACGACCATCTATAAATTTATCGTTTACCACTATGCCTTGATCTCAGTATTTTTTGAATTCCTATACCGATGCGTACCTATATCATCTCCGCATCACGTCCAATTCTTTCTTACTTCCGACGATGCAATGTCAAGGGGCGCGGGAGAATGTTCCACCGAATCCGCACGCCGCACAGCCCTGACGACAACATCCATAGACCTCGTTGCATCCGAGACCCTTCGGAATGGGATACCCTCCTCATCCATCTCTCTAGCGGGGGTATAGCCCGCAACGAGATAGAGCGGCCGGCGCTTGGCTTCGTTGAACAGACGGCCCACATATTCGCCAAGGATGCCCAGGAAGAAGAGTTGCAGTCCGCCAAGCATCAACACGACGGTCATCAGGGACGGATAGCCTCGCACCGGATCGCCGAATAGCAGCGTTTTGCCAACGGTATAGAGCGCCATCCAAAACGCCGGGACAGCGACGATCAAGCCGACCGACGTGGCGATCCGCAGAGGAATTGTCGAGAATCCCGTGACGCCATCGATCGCGAGCTTCAACAAGCGGCGGTAGTTGAACTTCGTTTTTCCCGAAGCGCGCGCATCCCGGTCGTAGAGGATAGAGGTCTGTCGGTACCCAATCCACGCGTACAGACCTTTCATGAAACGGTTCTGTTCGCGGAGCTGGCCGATGGCCGCGACCGCGCGCTGGCTCATCAGACGAAAATCGCCGGTGTCGGCGGGGATGTCGATGTCACTCACCTTCCCCATCAGGCGATAGAAGCAGTGGGCCGTGGCTTTCTTCAGGAAGGATTCGCCCTCCCGGGTCCGCCGGGTCGCGTAGACGACATCGAAACCTTGCTC
>NZ_JWMB01000080.1:0-4631 GCF_000812445.1 Cupriavidus sp. SHE
TGAAACCGGTCCCCGCATCCGACGGCGCATCGCAGGCCATCATCGCCCCCGCCAATCCGCCGATCATTTTCATCGGCAACGGCGTGGCGGGTGGCGGCATTCCTGGCGCAACGATCCAGTATGGCGGCCTGCTGGGGCTCGGCAAGATCCCACAGCGCACGTTCCCGATGTACCCGGTGCTGGCATTCGCGCAGACTGAGACCGACTTCAGCAAGATCGCGGGCACGTACAACCTGCTCGGCTATCACCTTGTGCCGTCCGGCGGCAAGTTGACTGGCGCCACGAACTACGCGCCCGCTACCGCCAACACCGTGGAAACACTCAACGCCGATGGATCATGCGTGTCGGCCAGCGGCGGGTCCTGCCTGTCTACGGGCCAACCCTGGCATTTGCGTGCCGGTAACGATGGCGCGTTCGGCAGTGACAACGATGGCGGGGCGGGCAGCAAGCCTTATCCACACTTCTATGCCAACGCGCTCGCACCAGCGAACGCGCGCGCGCGCGGCGTGCTGGTGGTCGGCAAGCTAGAGGGCAAAAAGGTGCCGCTGCTGGTCCGCGTGGGCTCCGCCTACATCAACGGACTGGACATCAGAGTCGACGACGAATCCGGCATTGCCCTGATGACGCCAACCACCACGGTCACCCAGGCCAGCATGCAGGGCAGCTACATCGGCTCGGGCAGCGACTTCAAGTACCTGTCTTCCACGGTCCAGAACAACCTCGTTGCGTTGATCGACCCGCAGGACCCGTCGCTCAAACCGGTCGGCGGATTCCAGATGGACTTCACGCAGGCCACGCGGCCCGGCGTGGTAGCCACTGTCGACAACAGCGGCGTCGCGGGATCGGTCATCACCACTGGCCCCGTGTATGCCCACCTGTTCGGCCCCGCAGCAGATCCAACGTTCCGTGTCAGCGCGCTGGCCAGCCGCTGACGCAAAACATCCACTGCCTCACACATAGAAGAACCCCATAGGAGACATCATCATGCCGCTGCCGCAATCGCATCAACCACGTTCCGCAGCTTCGCTGCGGCCCTGGGCGCCACGCCTGGCGCTGGCACTGGTTACCACCGCGGCACTCGCCGGATGCGGCGGTGGTGGCGATGGCGACAGCGCGCAAACCGCAGTGCCCGCTGCCGTGCCTGCCCGACTCTGTCCTGCATCGGTCGACTATTCGACGCCTTATGTCGGCGGCACCGGATCGGGCGAACTGGTGAGCGTGCAAATCGACACCACGAAGATGACGTGGGCCGTCACGTTCCTGGATTCGTCGGTCCCACGCATCACGGGCACGGTACAGCCAACGCGCTCCGACCCCACCAATGGGCAAAACGTGGTGACCGGCAAGCTGGCGCAGGAAACCGGCCTGCCCACAGACAAGCTGAATCAATGCGCATTCCAGTTGATCGGCGCGAGTCTCGATGCATCGCGGCCGGCACGGCTGTTCCTGGGCGAAGGCGTGATGGGCGGCACGATCCCTGGCGCGCGTATCCAGTTCAACGGCATTGCCGGTGCCGGCGCCGTGCCCGACACGACGTTCCCGTACTTCCAGTTCATCGGCTTCGCGCAGACCGAGACGGACCTGAGCAAGATCGCGGGCGTCTACAACGGGTCGGGCTTCCATGAGATTCCATCGAAGAATTTCGCGCAGGTCGCGCAGGACTACAAGATGTCCCTGGCCGCCGATGGTTCATTCACGGTCTGCGACAACAAGACCGGCGGCACCTGCAAGCAGAAAGGCAACAAGTTCGTGCCGCAAGGCAACGGCTCGCTGCTTTCCACCAACTACGAAGGCGAGCAGCAACCAAGCCTCGGCGGCGTGCTGGGCCGCGCGTACCTGATCGTGGGCAAGCTGCGTGGACAACTCGTGCCGATCATGATTCGCGTCGGCTATGCCAATGCGTCGTTCACGAACCTGCAACCGGTGGGCGCCGATGACGAGATCGGCATCGGCATGATGGCGCCGGCGGTGTCGATCACACAAGGTAGTGTCAATGGCGAGTACATCGGCGTGGACAGCAACTTCGACTACCGCACCACGGCGCTGGTGGGTGCCGATGCCGCGCAACTGGACCCGTTCCGCGCGGCCGACGCCACGCTGGCCACGGCGCTGAAGCTCGACTACTCGCAGACTACCGCTGGCGTGGTGACCACCACGCGCAAGGACAACGCCACGATCACGGGCAAGTTCATGTTCACCGGCGGCGTGTTCGGCTTCCTCGAAAACCGCACCACCGGCCCGTACTTCACGGTCGGCGCCTTCGTGCAATAACGACCCAGGGGACCGACATGCATAACAAACGCCTCTCGCTGGCCCGCCTGCTTTCGATCGCTGCAGCCTTTCTCGCCTGCAGCGCCTTCATGGCCACCACCGCGCATGCGCAAAAGGCCGGGGACAACGTCGTATCCGCGGGCTGGTTCCATATTGAGACTTTCGGCACCAGCGGCCCGTTGACCACAACCCTGCTCGATGTGCCAATCAACTATCCGCTTGGACTGCCGACGTCGTTCTCGGCGCCAGGCAGTGGCCTGTCGACGTCGAATGCCGACACGCTCGGCTTGACGTTCAGCCACTTCGTCACCGACAACATCGCGATCACAGCCGTGGGCGGCATTCCGCCCGAGTTCAAGATCTACGGACACGGCTATCTGATTCCGCCGGGCCCAGCCGGCGCGCTGGGTCACCAGAGCCTCGGCGACCCGTCGCTGAATCCGATCATCACGCGTGCACGTCAGTGGAGCCCGGCGGCAATGGTGCAGTATCACTTCCGCGCTCCCGATGTGACGTTCCGCCCGTTTGTCGGTGTTGGTGTCTCGTACAACTTCTTCACCAATATCGACGTCAATCCGGCGTTCGCCGCATCGGTGAACAATAACCTCGGCGCGATCCTGGCTGCGGGTGCGGGTATTCCGGGTCCGACGTCGGTCCACGCCGATGCGTCGTCGTCGTGGGCGCCGGTCTTCAATGTCGGCGGCACCTACAACTTCACCGAGCATTGGGGTGTCACTGGGGCGGTCACGTACATCCCGCTCAAGAGCGAATCGACGATGACGATCAAGGCATCGGACGGCACCGTGTTGTCGACCTCCAAGACGACACTGCGGCCAAACCCGCTGGTGTTCTTCCTCGCGGCGACCTACAAGTTCTGACCGACGTCGGCCACAACGCAAAAAGGGCGAAGCCTTGATAGCTTCGCCCTTTTTTGCTGAACCGAAACGATGACTTACTGCGTCGTCGTTGTCTGTGGTACCGGCTGCTGCGCCACCGGTCCTTTCTCCACCAGCCCGCCACCCAGCGCGCGGTAGAGGTCGATCGAGTTCACCAACCGCAACTGCCGTGCCGCAACCAGATCCTGCTCGGCCGAGAACAGTTGGCGCTGCGCGTCGAGCTCGTCGAGGTAGCTCGCCACGCCGCTGCGGAAGCGCATCCGCGCCAGTTCGTAGCGCGCGGCTTCCGCGTCACGCTGCTGTTCCTGGCCTGCCACCTGGTCCTCGAGCGTGCCGCGTGCCACGAGGGCATCGGCCACTTCGCTGAACGCGGTCTGGATCGTCTTCTCGTAGTTGGCGATCTGGATGTTCTTGCGGACGTTGGACAGGTCCAGGTTCGACATGTTTCGGCCGTAGTCGAAGATCGGCAGCACGAGTTGCGGCGCGAACGACCACACGTGGGCGCCCGAGTCGAACAGGTTCGTGAACGAGGTGCTGATGGTGCCGGCATTGGCCGTCATCGTGATGCGCGGGAAGAATGCGGCCCGCGCCGCGCCGATGTTGGCGTTGGCCGACAACAGCTGCTGCTCGGCCTGGCGGATGTCCGGACGCTGCGTCAGCAACTCCGAGGGCAGGCCCTCGGGAATATCGCTGATGATGTGTTCGTCCGACAGACGCATCGGCGCAGGCAGGCTCGGGATCTCGGCGATCGGCTTGCCCACCAGCACTTCCAGCGCGTTCTGCGCTTGCGCGCGCTGACGCGCCAGCTGCGCCGCGGCCACGCGGGCCTGCGCCACCAGCGATTCGTTGTCGCGCAGGTCCAGCGCGGACGTCGCGCCGGCGCTGAAGCGCTTCTGCGCCAGTTCGTACGTGCTCTGGCGCGCCTTGTAGGTGTCGCGTGCCAGATCGTACTGCTCGGCAAAGGCGCGTTCGGCCAGATAGGCCTTGGCAACCTCCGAAACCAGCGAGATATACGCGGCGCGGTGCGCTTCCTCGGTGGCCAGGTACTGCGCCAGCGCGGCGTTCGAGAGGCTACGCACGCGGCCGAAGAAGTCGAGCTCCCACTGCGTCACCGACAGGCCGACCTGGTACACGTTACCCGTGAACGACTGGTCGATACCCGACGAGGCACCCGAGAAGCGGCCGCGCTGGAAGCCGGCATTCGCATTCACGGTCGGCAGCAGGTCGGCGCGCTGGATCTGGTACTGCGCGCGCGCCTCTTCGATGCGGAGCGCGGCGGTACGCAGGTCGCGGTTGTTCTCCAGCGCCGCCTCGATCAGCCCTTGCAGGCGCGGGTCGGTGAAGAACTCGCGCCAGCCGATCTCGGTGGCGCGGCGCGTTTCACCGCTCTTCACCTCGGCCGAGGCATAACCTTCCGGCGCTGCCGGGTAGCCGCCCGCCACAGGTGCGGCGGGGCGGGCATAG